>NZ_JBXAPA010000006.1:0-242799 GCF_058803545.1 Agrococcus sp. GW821-FHT14H11 | reverse complement strand
GGGAGGGGCGTCGGTGTGGGTGTAGGGGGGGAGGCAAGAAGGCCCCCCCGCTTCCAGCTCCAGCGCGCGGGCGCAACCGGAGTGCGGGAGGATGGGGTCGATGGATGCCTTCGCTCTCGTGCAGCTCGTGCTGCGGATCCTGCTCGCCGTGATCTTCATCGGCATGGGCGCCGCCCACTTCGTGCCGCGCGTGCGCCGCACGATGGGCGCGATGATCCCCGCCGGGCTCGCCGGCCCCGACCGGCGCTGGGCGCCGACGCTCGTGACCGTCTCCGGCGTCGCCGAGATCCTCGGCGGGCTCGGCCTGCTCGCGCCGTGGTGGGGCGTGCGGTTCGCGGCAGGGCTCGCGCTCATCGCGCTGCTGATCCTCGTGTTCCCCGCCAACGCGCAGGCGGCGAAGGAGCCGGAGCGCTTCGGCGCCGTCGCGGTGCCGCTCGTGCCGCGCGCGATCGGGCAGATCGTCCTCGGGCTGCTGATCCTCGTCAGCGTGATCTGACGCGGCCCGCGAGCGCGGGCTACACGCCGAGCGCGGTGATCGCGATCTGCCGCGCCAGCTGCTCGGCGAGCAGACTCAGCTGCGCGCTCACGCCGAGCGCGACCAGCAGGATGCCCGCCTTGGCGACCAGGCGCATCCGCCGCCCGACGAAGAGCGCCACGACGAAGAGGATGCCCGGCAGCGCCACCTGCGCCACGAGCAGCCACCACGGGATGGCGCCCTCGATGCCCGCGCCGACGTAGAGCAGCGGCAGCTGCTCGGCGTTGGCGATCGCCTCGACGGTGTCGTAGCCGAACGCGAGCGCGAACAGCAGCGCGACGATCCAGCTGTCGCTCGGGCGCTCCTCGCGCGGCTCGCGGGCGCTCATGCGAGGACTCCGGCGGCGAGCGGCCACGGCGCGGTGACGACGAGGCCCGCGAGCCACCAGGGCGCGCGGCGGCGGACGGGCGTCAGGCGGTCGACGCAGAACCACCACAGCAGCGGCGCGATCACCGCGAGCAGCTCGCCCAGCTGGTACATCGCGAGCCCGAGCAGGCTCGGCTGCTGCACGGGGTTGAGCACCATGACCGCGATCCAGCCGACGGTCGAGGCCGCGGCGAGCGCGAGCATGAGCCAGCCGAGCGGGCCGCGGCGGCGCTCGTCGCGCGGGGCGTCGGGGGCGGATGCGCCGTCGGGCCCGGGCGCGGAGCCCGCGCCGTCGTCGGCGGTCGCGCGATCGAACTCGTCGTCGCCCTCCCAGCGGAGGGCATCCTCGTCGCGGCTCATCCGCACCAGCCTACCGGCGGCCGACGCCGGCATCCGGCCCGAGTTAGGCTACCCTTACCTCATCGCCGCGGCGCCGGATGCCGCCGGCCCACCACCTCTCCAGGAGTCCTCCTTGCAGCGTTCCGCCCTGCGCGCCATCGCGCCCGCCGCCCTCGCCGCCGCAGCCCTCGTGCTCGCCGGCTGCACCGCATCCGACCCCGAGCCCTCGGCGAGCACCGGCTCGACCGAGGCCGCAGCCGAGGCCGACGGCGCCTTCACGCTCTACGCCGGCCGCAGCGAGGACCTCGTCGACCCGCTCATCGAGCAGTTCGAGGAGTCGAGCGGCATCGACGTCGACGTGCGCTACGCCTCGTCGACGGAGCTCGAGGCGCTCCTGCTCGAGGAGGGCGACCGCTCCCCCGCCGATGTCTTCTGGTCGCAGGACGCCGGCTCGCTCGGCGCCGTCGCCGAGGCGGGCATGCTCGCGACGCTGCCAGAGGAGATCACCGGCGCCGTGCCGCCCGAGTTCACCTCGACCGACGGCAGCTGGGTGGGCGTCACGGGCCGCGCGCGCGTCACCGCCTACGACAGCGAGGACGTCGCCGAGGCCGAGGTGCCCTCCGCGATCGCCGACCTCACCGGCGAGGAGTACCGCGGCCGCGTGGCGTTCGCGCCCGGCAACGCCTCGTTCCAGTCGTTCGTGACCGCGATGCGCGTGCTCGAGGGCGAGGAGGCGGCCGCCGCGTGGGTCGAGGCGATCGCCGCGAACGAGCCGATCCTCACCGAGTCGAACGGCCAGACGCTCGACCTCGTGCAGTCGGGCGAGGCCGACTTCGGGCTCATCAACCACTACTACTGGTTCGAGGACGCCAACGAGCTCGGCGCCGACCAGATGCGCGCGCAGCTCGCGTTCCTGCCGGGCGACCCCGGCGGCATCGTGAACGTGACGGGCGCGGGCCTGCTCGCGAGCGCCGAGGGCGACCCCGACGCGCTCGCCTTCATCGAGCACCTCGTCTCGGCCGAGGCGCAGGAGTACTTCGTCACCGAGACCTTCGAGTACCCGCTCGTCGACGGCGTCGAGGCGGCGCCCGAGCTGCCGGCGATCGAGTCGCTCGCGGTCGAGGGCCTCGACCTCGCCGACCTCGCGTCGCTCGCCGACACCCAGGCGCTGCTCGCCGAGCACGGCCTGCTGTAGGTGCTGGCAGCGCCGCCGCGCGTGCGCCGTCCCGAGCGGGGCGGCGCACGCGCGCTCGCGCTCGCGGGCGCGGTGTCGGTGGCGCTGCTCGCCGCGCCCGTCGTCTACCTCGTCGTGCGCGCGGTCGGCGCCGACCCCGCCGCCGCGCTCCCGCTCGTGCTGCGGCCGCGCACGGGCGAGCTGCTCGTCACGAGCCTCGCCCTCGCGCTCGCCGTCGCGCTCGCGGTGGGCGCGCTCGGCACGCTCCAGGCCGCGCTGCTCGCGCGCCTGCGGCTCCCGGGCGCCCGCACGCTGCTGACGCTCGCCGCGCTGCCGCTCGCGATGCCGTCGTACGTCGCCGCCTTCGGCTGGCTCGGGATCGTGCCGTCGATGCAGGGCTTCTGGGGCGCGTGGCTGCAGCTCACGATCGTCTCGACCCCGTACGTAACGCTCCCCGTCTACGCGGCGCTGCGCTCGACGCCCGCCGGGCTCGAGATCGCCGCGCGCTCCCTCGGCCGCACGCAGCTGTCGGCGATGCTGCAGGTGACGTGGCCGATCGTGCGCCCCGCGGCGACGGCCGGCGCGCTGCTCGCGGGCCTCTACGCCCTCGCCGACTTCGGCGTCGTCTCGCTCATGCGCGTCGAGACCCTCTCGACCGGCATCGCGCGGGCGATGGGCGCGGGCTTCGACCGCTCCTACGCGGCGCTGCTCGGCCTCGTGCTGGTGGTGGCGGCCGTCGCGCTCGTGCTGCTCGAGCAGCGCGTGCGGCGGGCCGCCGTGCCCGCGCGCCTGCGATCGGCGGTGCCGCTGCGATTGGAGGCGGGCGGATGGGCGCCGCTCGCGATGGCCGCGGTGGTCGTCACGCCGGTGCTCGCGATCGGCGTGCCGGTGGGGGTGCTGCTGGCGCGCGCCGCCTCGGCCGATGCGGTCGCGGCGCTCGACTGGCCCGAGCTGCTCGGCGCCGCGGGCACCTCGGTCGCGCTCGCGATCGCCGCGGGCCTGCTCGCGATCGCGCTCGCCGCGCCCGTCGCGCTGCTCGCCGCCCGCCACCCGTCGCCCCTCAGCCGCGCCCTCGAGGGCGCCGCCACGATCGCGCACTCGCTGCCCGGCATCGTCGTGGGCCTGTCGCTCGTGTTCCTCTCGCTCTCGCTCGTGCCGTGGGCGTACCAGAGCGTCGGCGTGCTCATCGCCGCCTACGCGCTGCTCGCCACGCCGCGCGCGGTCGGCGGGGTGCGCGCGGCGCTCGAGCGGGTGCCCGCGCGCTACGAGCTGCTCGCCCGCGCGCTCGGGCGGCCGCGGCTGCGGGCCCTCGCCGCCACCACCGCACCGCTCGCCGCGCCCGGCATCGCCGTGGCGGCGCTGCTCGCCGCCGTCGCCGCGCTCAAGGAGCTGCCCGCGACGCTGCTGCTGCGCCCGACCGGCGTCGACACGCTCGCGACAGCGCTGTGGGCGCGCACCGACATCTCCGAGTACGCCGCCGCCGCCCCCTACGCCCTCGCGCTCGTCGCGTGCGCGGCGGTGCCTGCCATGCTGGTGCTCGCCGCGACCGGCGAGCGCGACCCGGCGCACGCCGCCGAGATCACCGAGCGGAGTGCGCCATGACCCCCGAGCGGAGCACCGCATGAGCGAGCTGCGGATCACCGCCGCCACCGTCGGCCACCCCGGCGGCGGCGACGTGGTGCACGAGCTCGACCTGCACGTGCCCTCCGGCGGCGTCGACGCCGTGCTCGGCGCATCCGGCTCCGGCAAGTCCACGCTGCTGCTCGCGATCGCGGGCCTCCTGCCGCTGCGGGCCGGCGAGATCGCCGTCGGCGACCGCGTGCTGTCGACGGCGCGCCGCACGGTGCCGCCCGAGCGGCGCGGCGTCGGCTGGGTGCCGCAGGACGCATCCCTCTTCCCCCACCTGACCGTCGCGCAGAACATCGCCTTCGGGCTGCCGCGCGGCGAGCGCGACCCCCGCGGCGATCGCGTGCTGGCCATGCTCGAGCTCGTCGAGCTCGGCGGCTTCGGCGACCGCGCGCCGGCCGACCTCTCGGGCGGACAGGCGCAGCGCGTCGCGCTCGCGCGCGCACTCGCGCCGGCGCCGTCGATCGTGCTGCTCGACGAGCCGTTCTCGGCGCTCGACGCTACGCTGCGGGTGGGCCTGCGGCGCGAGATCGGGCGCATCCTGCGCGATGCGGGCGCGACCGCGCTGCTCGTCACCCACGACCAGGACGAGGCGTTCGCGCTCGCCGACCGGGTCTCGGTGCTGCGCAGCGGCCGGATCGAGCAGCACGGCACCGCCGAGGAGCTCTTCGCCCGGCCGCGCTCGGCGTGGCTCGCGACCTTCCTCGGCGAGTCGACGCTCGTGCCCGCGAGGCGCGACGGTGACGCCTGGCGCACGCCGCTCGGCCCCGTGCCGGTCGCGGCCGACGCGATCGACGACGCCGAGGCGATGCTCGTGGTGCGCCCCGAGCAGCTGAAGCCCTTCGCCGCCGGCGTGCCGATCACCGTGCGCGACGTCGAGTACTCGGGCCACGACCGGCTGCTGCTCGCCGAGGCGGAGGGCGTGCCCGGCACGGTGCTCATGCGGATGCCGTCGGCGATCGGCATCGAGCTCGGCACCCGCATGCCGGTGCGCATCCACGGCACGCCGCACGCCGTGCCGCTCGCCGGCGCCTAGCTGGGGAGCCCCCGCGCGGGCGCGCGCTAACGTGCGATGTCGTCGAGCCAGGTGATCGCCGCCCCGTGCGGGTCGGTGATCGCGATCGGCTCGGCGTCACGCCGCAGCACGAAGTCGGACGGCGACGCCCACGGCGCGGGCGGCCCGATCTCGAGCGACGCGCCCTCGTTCGCGACCCACGTCACCGGCAGCCCGCCCATCAGGTCGGCGAACGCTGCGCGCTCGTAGGCCGAGACGTACGCGAGCACGGCCGAGTGCCAGACGACGACCGTCGGCGCGTGCCGCGCGGCCTCCTCGACGAGCGCGCGCGTGTCGGCGGTGAGGTCGCCGCGGCGCAGCTCGGCGCCCTCGCGCCGCGCGATCGCGATGCCCGTGCGCAGCCGGTCGACGCGCGCCCCGTCGACGCCGCCCGTCGCATCCGGCCAGACGAGCGCCTCGAGCCACGCGCGCGTGTCGGGGTCGGCGGGGTCGAGCGGCTGCAGGTCGAGGCCGCCGCGCCAGGCGACCAGCGGCGGCTCGGCGGGCACCGGCGTCGACGGCGAGGCCTCGGTCTCGAGCAGCGGCAGGCTCGCGTCGCCCACGTACCTGCCGGGCCCGAAGCGGTAGCGCCAGCGGTCGGGGTAGAGGCACAGGCCCGCCGCCGCGCCCACCTCGACGAGCGCGATCGGCCCCGTCAGGTGTGCGATGGCGGGCAGCAGCGTGGCCATGCGGCGGGCCTCGTTGGTCTGCGTCATGCGCGCGAGCATGGTCGAGCGGATGCGGTCCCAGGCGCCCGCGACCATGTCGCGCACGTCGGTCCACGGCTGCAGCGGCACGCCCTCGAAGCGAGCGGCGGCGAAGAGCAGGTTGGGCTGCCGCTTCACGGGCTCCAGCTCGGCGATCGCCGCGCAGAGCGCGGGATCGGCGGCCACGCCGCGCGCCCACTCGGCGTAGCGCGGCGAGCGCTCCTCGGCCTCGACCGCGGCCCACCGCAGGTAGGAGCGCGCGACGGACTGGTCCTCGGTCACGTCCTGCACGCATCCACCCTGCCATGCCGGGCGCGGCCGCCCGTGTGCGCCGAGCCCTTCCTCGAGCGGGCGGGCCTCAGCCGGCTCCGCGCAGGCGGCGCAGGCCGCAGGCGGCGGGGCCCTCGAGCCGCGCGCCGTCGGGGGCGAAGCGCGAGCCGTGCGCGGTGCAGTCCCAGCTGCGCTCCTCGGGGTTCCAGCGCACGAGGGCGCCCACGTGCGGGCAGAAGGCGGACACCTGGCGCGTGGCGCCGTCGACCGTGGAGGTGCCGACGAGCCGCAGGCCGTCGCGGCCGAGCGCGCCCTCGCCCTCGAGCGGCACCGTCGCCGGCGCGAGCGCGTCGCGCAGCGCGCCCGCCTCGGCGCCCGCGGTGGCGGTGAGCGTGCCCACGAGCCGGCCCGCCGCCGCCGGGGTCGTGCCGCGCCGCCGCAGCGTGCGCGCCCAGTCGGGCTCGTGCCCGACGATGCGGCCGGCGATCGCGACCGCGCTCATCGCGCCCCCGGTCATCCCCCACTTGTCGAAGCCGGTCGCGAGCAGCACCCGCCCCCGGGAGCCGAGGCGCTCGCCGATCCACGGGAGCCGGTCGGGCGTGCGGTAGTCCTGCGCCCCCCACGCGTGCGTGCGCCGCGCGTCGGGCCAGTGCGCGAGCACCCAGCGGTCGAGCTCGGCGAGCAGGCGGCGCGGGTCGTGCTCGCGGCCTACGAGGTGGCCGGGGCCGCCCGCGACGAGCAGCAGGCCGGCCTCGTCGTGCGCGGTGCGCAGCGAGCGGCTCGGCGAGTCGACGCTGAGCGCCATCACCTCGGGCAGCGGCGCGCCCGTGCGGTACGACGCGGCGTAGGAGCGGTGCGCCTCGAGGAGCGCCGCGGTGCCGCGCGCGGGCACGGGGGCGCCGGTGGCGAGCACCGCCTGCCCTGCGCGCCACTCGCCCGCGTCGGTCTCGACGACCACGCCGCGGCCGCTCGCGCGCACGCGCCGCACCCGGGCGCGCACGATGCGGCCGCCGCGGCCCTGCAGCTCGGCCGCGAGGGCGGCGAGCACCGCCATGGGCTGCAGCTGCGCCTGGTCGGCGAGCCGGATCGCCCCGGCCGTCGGGAACGGCAGCGCCTCGGCGCCGCCCTCCTCCGCGGGCAGGCCGAGCGAGCGCATCGCCTCGAGCTCCTGCGCGAGCGCGTCGGCGCCGTCGGCGGTGGAGGCATAGGAGACGGCAGGGCGCCGCTCGGGGTGCTCGCCCTGCTCGGCGAGCAGCTCGAGCAGCCGGCGCTGGCCGGCGAGCGAGCCGGCCACGAAGGCCTCGACCGCCTCGCGGCGCGCGAGGCCGAGGATCCGGTGCATGCGGTCGCCCTGGAGGAGGCTCAGCTTGGCGGTCGAGCCGCCGGTCGCGGCGGCGCCCGGCTCGCGCGCCTCGAGCACGACGACGCTCGCGCCGCGGCGGGTGAGGAGGGCGGCGGTCATGAGCCCGGTGATGCCGGCGCCGACGACGACGACGCCCGTGCGCCGCGACCCGGGCTCGTCGAGGGCGACGGTCGGCGCGGTCGCCCGCCAGAGGGAGGTCATGTCCCCCACTCAACGCGGGGCGCGGGATGTGCGCAAGGGGCGGGGATCCAGATATGGATCCCCGCCCCTCGTGGTCTCGATACGCCGCCTGCGGCGGCTACTCGACCAGCGGTGGTGGTCGCCGCCTGCGGCGGCTACTCGACCAGCGGTGGTGACTGCCGCCTGCGGCGGCTACTCGACCAGCGGTGGTGGCCGCCGCCTGCGGCGGCCACTCGACCAGCGCGTCTGGCTAGCGCTGCGCCGAGCCGTCGGTGTAGTCGGCGTCGGGCTGCTCCCACGCGAAGAGCGCGCGCAGCTTCTGGCCGGTCGCCTCGATCGGGTGGCCCTCGGCCTTGGCGCGCAGCGCCTTGAACTCGGGGCCGCCAGCGTCCTGGTCGCCGATGAAGCGCTCGGCGAAGGCACCCGACTGGATGTCCTTCAGCACCGCCTGCATGTTCTCCTTGACGCTCGGGTCGATGACGCGCGGGCCCGAGACGTAGTCGCCGTACTCGGCCGTGTCGGAGACCGACCAGCGCTGCTTGGCGATGCCGCCCTCCCACATGAGGTCGACGATGAGCTTGAGCTCGTGGAGCACCTCGAAGTAGGCGATCTCCGGCTGGTAGCCGGCCTCGGTGAGGGTCTCGAAGCCGTACTGCACGAGCTGCGAGACGCCGCCGCAGAGCACCGCCTGCTCGCCGAAGAGGTCGGACTCCGTCTCCTCGGTGAACGTGGTCGTGATGCCGCCGGCGCGGAGGCCGCCGATCGCCTTCGCGTACGACCAGGCCGTCTGCCACGCCGAGCCCGATGCATCCTTCTCGACGGCGACGATCACGGGCACGCCGCGGCCGGCCTGGAACTCGCGGCGCACGGTGTGGCCCGGGCCCTTCGGCGCGATGAGCACGACGTCGACGCCCTCGGGCGCGGTGATGTAGCCGAAGCGGATGTTGAAGCCGTGGCTGAAGACGAGCGTCTTGCCCTCGCCCATGTGCTGCGCGACCTCGTCGTTGTAGATGTGGCGCTGGTGCTGGTCGGGCGCGAGCAGGACGACGACGTCCGCCCACTCGGCGACCTCGGCGGGCGTGCCCACCTCGAAGCCGGCCTCCTGCGCCTTGGCGCGGCTCTTCGACTCCGGCTGCAGGCCGACCCGCACCTCGACGCCCGAGTCGCGCAGGTTCTGCGCGTGCGCGTGGCCCTGCGAGCCGTAGCCGATGATGGCGACCTTCTTGCCCTGGATGATGCCGAGGTCGGCACCGTCGTCGTAGATGACCTCAGTCATGCTGTTCTCCTTCGTCTGGGTTCTGGGAGCTGGTTCAGCGGTCGGACTTGAGCACGCGCTCGCTGATGGACTTGCCGCCGCGGCCGATGGCGAGGAGGCCCGACTGGGCGATCTCCTTCACGCCGTAGGGCTCGAGGAGCCGCAGCAGCGCCTGGCACTTCGGGGAGTCGCCGGTGACCTCGATCACGAGCGCGTCGGCGTTCACGTCGACGACGTTGGCGCGGAAGAGCGTCGCGGCCTCGAGGATCTGCGAGCGGGTCGAGTTGTCGACCTTCACCTTGATCAGCATGTGCTCCCGCTGCACCGACTGGCCGGGCTCGAGCTCGACGATCTTCACGACGTTGATGAGCTTGTTCAGCTGCTTCGTCACCTGCTCGAGCGGCAGGTCCTCGACGTCGACGACGACCGTGATGCGGCTGAGGCCGGGCACTTCGGTCTTGCCGACCGCGAGCGACTCGATGTTGAAGCTGCGTCGGGCGAACAGGCCCGCGACGCGGGTCAGCAGGCCGGGCTTGTCCTCGACCAGGAGCGACAGGACGTGCGTGCTCATCACTCCTCCTCCCATACCGGGCTGTGCTCCTTGGCGTACTGCACGAAGGAGTTGGAGACGCCCTGCGGCACCATCGGCCACACCATGGCGTCCTTCGACACGATGAAGTCGATCACCACGGGGCGGTCGTTGGTCTCGAGCGCGAGCTTGATGGCCGGGTCGACCTCCTCGGGCTTCGTGACGCGGATCGAGAGGCAGCCGTACGCCTCGCCGAGCTTCACGAAGTCGGGGATCATGCGCGCGTCGTCACCGGTCTCGAGGTCGGTGAACGAGTGCCTGCCCTCGTAGAACAGGCTCTGCCACTGCCGCACCATGCCGAGCGACGAGTTGTTGATCACCGCCACCTTGATGGGGATGTCGTTGAGCGTGCAGGTGGCGAGCTCCTGGTTGGTCATCTGGAAGCAGCCGTCGCCGTCGATCGCCCAGACGACGCGCTCGGGCTCGGCGACCTTCGCGCCCATCGCGGCGGGCACCGCGTAGCCCATCGTGCCGGCGCCGCCGGAGTTGAGCCAGGCGTTGGGGCGCTCGTACTTGATGAACTGCGCGGCCCACATCTGGTGCTGGCCGACGCCCGCGGCGTAGACGGCCTCGGGGCCCGTGATCTCGCCGATGCGCTGGATGACGTGCTGCGGCGAGAGCTTGCCGTCGGTCGGCTCGGCGAAGCCGAGCGGGAACCGCTCCTGCAGGCCCTGCAGCCGCTCCCACCAGTCGGTGAGGTCGGGGCGCGCGGTGGTCGCGAGGTCCTGGAAGGCGATCGACAGGTCGGCGAGCACCTCGCGCACGTCGCCCACGATCGGCACGTCGGCGGGCCGGATCTTCGAGATCTCGGCCGGGTCGACGTCGACGTGGATGACCTTGGCGCCCGGCGCGAACTCGTTCACCTTGCCGGTGACGCGGTCGTCGAAGCGCGCGCCCAGGGCGATGATGAGGTCGCACTCCTGGAAGGCGAGCACCGCCGGCACCGCGCCGTGCATGCCGGGCATGCCGAGGTGCTGCGGGTGGGAGTCGGGGAACGCGCCGCGCGCCATGAGCGTCGTCACGACCGGGGCGCCGGTCGCCTCGGCGAACTCGCGCAGCTCCTCCGACGCCTTCGCGCGGATCACGCCGCCGCCCACGTAGAGCAGCGGGCGCTGCGACTCGGCGAGCAGCTGCGCCGCGGCGGTGATCTGCTTGCCGTGCGCCTTCGAGACGGGCCGGTAGCCGGGCAGGTCGACCTTCTCGGGCCAGATGAACGGCGCCGAGTTCTGCTGCGCGTCCTTCGTGATGTCGACGAGCACGGGGCCCGGGCGGCCGGTGGATGCGATGTGGAAGGCCGCGCGCATGACGCCCGGCACGTCCTCGGGGTGCGACACCTGGAAGCTGTGCTTCGTGATCGGCATCGTGATGCCGGTGATGTCGGCCTCCTGGAACGCATCCGTGCCGATCAGGTGGCTGAAGACCTGGCCGGTGATCGCGACCATCGGCACCGAGTCCATGTACGCATCCGCGATGGCCGTCACCAGGTTGGTGGCGCCGGGGCCGGAGGTCGCGAGGCACACGCCGACCCGGCCGGTCGCGGCCGCGTAGCCCTCGGCGGCGTGGCCGCCGCCCTGCTCGTGGCGCACGAGGATGTGGCGGATCGCCGACTGCTGCATGAGCTCGTCGTAGAAGGGGATGATGGCGCCGCCGGGGATGCCGAAGACATCCTCGACCCCGAGCAGCTCGAGGGATCGGAGGACGGCGCCGGATCCGGTGAGGATCGGCGGTTCGGCGCTGCGCGGGGCGGCAGGCCTGGGTGTCATGGACATGGCTCTCCTGGCTTCACGCTGGACGTGCGTCAGCCCGTGACTGCGCCGGTGGCGGCGGAGCGCACGAGACGGGCGTACTTGGCGAGGACTCCGCGCGTGTAGCGCGGTGGCAGCGGCTCCCAGCCCTCACGCCGGGAGGCGAGCTCTGCCTCGTCGACGATCAGGTCAAGCGAGCGAGCGGCGATGTCGACCTTGATGCGGTCTCCGTCGCGCACGAAGGCGATCGGACCGGAGTCGACCGCCTCAGGGGCGATGTGGCCGATGCACAGGCCGGTTGTGCCGCCTGAGAATCTGCCGTCTGTCAGCAAGAGTACATCCTTGCCGAGGCCCGCTCCCTTGATGGCGGCGGTGATGGCGAGCATCTCGCGCATGCCGGGGCCGCCCTTCGGGCCCTCGTAGCGGATGACCACCACGTCGCCGGCCTGGATCTCGCCGGCCGTGAGGGCGTCCATCGCGGCCCGCTCGCGGTCGAAGACGCGCGCGGGGCCCTCGAAGACCTCGGCGTCGAAGCCGGCCGTCTTCACGACCGCGCCCTCGGGCGCGAGGGTGCCGTCGAGGATGGTGAGGCCGCCGGTGGCGTGGATGGGGTTCTCGAGCGAGCGCACGACGGTGCCGTCGATCGGGGCCGGGGCGAGCTCGGCGAGGTTCTCGGCGAGCGTGCGGCCGGTGACGGTGAGCGCGCCGCCGTGCAGGAGGCCCGCGTCGAGCAGCGCCTGCATGACGACCGGCATGCCGCCGACGCGGTCGAAGTCCTGGGCGACATAGGCGCCGAACGGCTTGACGTCGGCCAGGTGCGGCGAGCGGGCGCCGATGCGGCGGAAGTCCTCGAGGGTCAGCTCGACCTCGGCCTCGTGCGCGATCGCGAGCAGGTGGAGCACGGCGTTCGTGGAGCCGCCGAGCACCATCGCGACGGTGATGGCGTTCTCGAACGCCTCCTTGGTGAGGATGTCGCGGGCGGTGATGCCCTGACGCAGCAGCTCGACGACGGCCTCGCCCGACTTCCGCGCGTAGTAGTCGCGGCGGCGGTCGGCCGACAGCGGCGTCGACGAGCCGGGCAGGCTCATGCCGAGCGCCTCGGCGATGCACGCCATCGTGTTGGCGGTGTACATGCCGCCGCACGCGCCCTCGCCGGGCGCGAAGCCGCACTCGATGCGGTGCAGGTCCTCGGCGGAGATCTTGCCCGCCTTGAAGGCGCCGACGGCCTCGAAGGAGTCGATGATCGTCATCGACTTGGGGATCGTGCCGTCCTCGAGCTTGGCGAAGCCGGGCGCGATCGAGCCGGCGTAGACGAAGACGCTCGCGAGGTCGAGGCGCGCGGCAGCCATGAGCATGCCGGGGAGCGACTTGTCGCAGCCGGCCAGCAGCACCGTGCCGTCGAGCCGCTCGGCGTTCACGACCACCTCGACGGAGTCGGCGATCACCTCGCGCGAGACGAGCGAGAAGTGCATGCCCTCATGGCCCATCGAGATGCCGTCGGAGACCGAGACGGTGCCGAACTGCAGCGGGTAGCCGCCGCCGGCGTGCACGCCCTCCTTCGACGAGCGCGCGAGGCGGTCGAGGGAGAGGTTGCAGGGGGTGATCTCGTTCCACGAGCTCGCGATGCCGATCTGGGGCTTCTCCCAGTCGCCGTCGCCCATGCCGACGGCCCGCAGCATCCCTCGGCTCGTGGTGGCCTCGACGCCGTCGGTGACGGCGCGCGAGCGCGGCTTGATGTCGATCTCAGGCATGGCCCGATCCTACGCCGCGGGCACATGTCTGATCGGCGGCGGGTCGCATCGGTTCGTCGCGGCGGATGCGCGGCGTTCGTCCGGAGGGTCTACCGTCGTGGGCATGATCCAGGTCGGTCTCAGCACGATCTCCGTCTTCCCCAAGGGGGTCGAGGACGGCTTCCGGCTCGCGCACGAGGCGGGCTACGACGGCGTCGAGGTGATGGTCACGACCGACGCGAAGACCCGCTCCCCCGAGCGGCTGCTCGAGCTGTCGGAGCGCTACCACCAGCCGATCATGGCGATCCACGCGCCGGTCGTGCTGCTGACGACCTTCGTCTGGGGCCGCGACCCGTTCGTGAAGCTCGACCGCTCGGCCGAGCTCGCGGTGTCGGTCGGCGCGCCCACCGTGGTCGTGCATCCGCCCTTCCGGTGGCAGGGCAAGTACGCGAAGACGTTCGAGGATGCGGTGCGGCAGACCGAGCAGAAGCACGGCGTCGAGGTGGCGGTCGAGAACATGTTCCCCTGGTCGGCGGGCGGCATCGACCGCGCCGCCTACCTGCCGGGCATCGACCCGAGCGAGATGGACGTCGAGCACGCGACGCTCGACTTCTCGCACTGCGCGCTCGCGAAGCGCGACTCGATGCAGCTGGCGCTCGACCTGGGCGACCGGCTGCGGCACCTGCACCTCACCGACGGCGTCGCCGCCGAGGAGGGGCGCGTCTTCGACGAGCACCTCATCCCCGGCCACGGCAACGAGCCGGTCGCCGAGGTGCTGCAGATGCTCGCCGAGCGGCAGTGGACCGGCCAGGTGATCGCCGAGATCAAGACGCGCCAGGCGCGCTCGGAGCGCGACCGGCTTCGGCTGCTGACCGAGACGCTCGAGTTCGCGCGCGAGCACCTGGGGCAGGCGGACACGGCCGAGGCGGCCGAGCCCGATCCGGTCGCGTCGGCGCCCGAGCCGCCCGCCTGACGTGCGCCCCGGCTGCCGGTCGGCGGCTACCAGTCGGCGGCGCCAGCGAGGTCGACCGGCCGCGGCTCGAGGCCGAGTCGCTCGCGCATGCGCGTCAGATCGAGCGTGCGCTCCATGCCCAGCTGGCTGACCGCGTAGCGCGTCAGGCGCGGGCGGGTGCCCGTGCGGCGGGCGCGGCGCTCGGCGGCGGTCGCGAGCGCCATCGCCGCGCCGACCGGGAGCGGCAGGATGCGGGCGGGCTCGCCGCGCGCCGCGAGCACGCGCTGCAGCACGTCGGCGAGCGGCACGGCGGGCGCGTCGCCCACGTTCACGACGCCGACGTCGCCCGACGCGTCGAGCGCGCGCAGCGTCGCGGCGACGAGCGTGTCGATGCGCGTGAGCGTGTGGAGCGCGCGGCCGCTGCCCGGCAGCGGCAGCAGGGGCCCGCGCCGGGCCTCGAGCACTCGCGGCAGCAGCGTCGTGTCGCCCGGCCCGTACACCGCGTGCGGGCGCAGGATCGCGGCGGCGCGGCCCGCGAGCGCGCGCTCGGCGGCCGCCTTCGAGGCGCTGTAGGCGCTCAGGAACCGCGTCGGCAGCGGCGCCCCCTCGTGCCCCAGCACCGTCGGGTGTCGCGCGTCGTAGACGCTCGCGGTCGAGATGTGCACGAGCCGCGCGCCCGGCAGCGCGCGGCCGATCGCGACCGCGCCGTCGCGGTTGACGCGCATCGCCTCGGGCAGCGGCGCCCAGTCGTCGGCGCGCGCAGCCGCGTGCACGACCGCGTCGAACGCGCCGAGGTCGTCGACGGGCGCGAGCAGGTCGCGGCGCACGTAGCGGCCGCTCGGGTGCGACCAGCCGGCCGGGCGGCGGCCGAGCCCCACCACCGCGTCGCCGCGGTCGGCGAGCGCCGACGCGACCGCGCCTCCGACGAAGCCCGACGCGCCCGTCACCAGCACGCGCATCCGTCAGCCCTCGACGAGCGGTGCGACGAGGGCGACGAGCGCCGGCCGGTCGGGCTTCTGCATGCGGCCGCGGCGCGGCAGTGCGCCGATCGCGACCACGAGGTCGGGCAGCGCGCCGTGGTCGATGAGCCCAGGCAGCGCTGCCGCGACGCGCTGCGCGAGCGGATGCGCGGGGTCGGGCGCGAGGTCGGCGGGCGCCCCGTCGGGCACGACCGCGACCACGAGCCGGTCGTCGCCGATCGCATCCGGCACGCCCACCATCGCCGCGTCGGCGACGCCCGGCAGTGACGCGATCACCGGCTCGTAGAGGCCGACGTAGACGTTCTGCGTGCCGCGCAGCAGCATGTCCTTCTTCCGCCCCAGAAGCGTCAGCCGGTCGCCGTCGAGCCGCGCGAGGTCGCCCGTGCGCACCTCGGCGAGCTCGGCGGGCAGCTCGTGCAGGTAGGCGCGCGCGAGGCCGGGGCCGGCGAGCACGAGCTCGCCGTCGTCGATGCGCGCCCGCACGCTCGGCGCGACTCGGCCGACGACGTCGCCGTCGCCGACGGCGCGCAGCTTCTCGGCGCCGTCGGCGATCGCGACCGGCAGGATCTCGCTCATGCCGTAGACGCAGCGGATGCGCGCGGCCGGGAAGCGCGCGAGCGCCCGCTCGATGAGCGGCGGCAGCACCGGCGCGCCGCCGAGCGCGATGAGCGAGAGGGTGCCGGCGGGCGCGCGTCGCTCGTCGAGCAGCCGCAGCATGGCGTCGAGCCCGGCGGGCGAGCAGAAGACGGCCTCGGCGCGCTCGAGCAGCGGCAGGTAGCGCTCGGGCGCCGCGCCCGGATCGGCGCCGGCCGGCGGCAGCGTCCAGTGGGCGCCGGCGATGAGCGCCGGGATGCCGATCATGAGCTGGTCGGTGAGCACCTTCAGGCCCGGCGTGAGCCCGAGCCCATCGCGGATGTCGTCGAGGCCGGCGCCGAGCGAGGCGAGCGTGTGCACGACCGCCTTCGGCGTGCCGGTGGTGCCGGAGGTGAAGATGAGCAGCGCGTCGGCGCCGGGGTCCGGCATCGGCAGCGGCCGGGGCGCGGTGCGCGCGAGGCGGTCGAGGCGCAGCGCGCCGCGGGGCGCGCCCGGCAGCTGCGGCCCGGTGACGATGTGCCGGGCGCTCGGCAGCAGCGCCGCGTAGGCGGGCAGGTCGATGCCGCGCCGCCGGGCGATGCGGTGCAGGCCCGGGGCCGAGACGAGGTGGAGCACCGACTCGGCCGCGCTCCAGCGCGGCTCCGCGAGCGCGAGGCGGGCGGCGAGCAGCTCGGGGCCGGCGCCGAGGTCGACGAACGCGATCGCGCCGCCCGCGCGGCACACCGCGAGCGCGAGCACCACCGCGTCGAGGCCCGGCCGCACCGAGAACGCGACCCGGTCGCCGGGCTCGAGGCCCGCATCCGCGAGCCCCGCCGCGACGCGCACGACGCGGTCGCCCAGCTCGGCGAAGGTGAGGGCGCGGCGTCCTGCGGTGATCGCCGGTCGGTCGGCGTGCTCGCGGGTGGCGGCGAGCACCGCCTCGAGCATGCTCATGCGCGCGCCTCGAGCACGCACGAGGCGAGCGCCGGCAGCAGCTGCCCGCGGGCCGGGCGGCGCTCGACGACGCGGATGCGCCGCCCCTCGGCCTCCACGCGCCGCAGCGCTGCGAGCGCGAGCCGCAGCTGCGCCATCGCGAGCGGCGCGCCGATGCAGAAGTGCGCGCCGGCGCCGAACCACAGCTGCTTGAGCGCGGCGGCGCGGTCGGATGCAGGGTCGAAGCCGCCGGCGCCGCGGTCGGCCGCGTAGGTGGCGATGACGACGCGGTCGCCGGGCCGCACGCGCACGGGGCCGATGCGCCGCTCCTCGAGCGTCGCGCGGAGCATGACGGGCGTCGGGGTCGTCCACCGCAGTCCCTCGGCGATCGCCCGCTCGGCCGCCGCGTCGTCGGCGAGCTCGCCGAGCGTGCCGCTGTCGGCGAGCAGCGCGACGATGCGCGGCAGCGCGGCGACGATCGTCTCGGTGCCGGTGAGCACGAACGCGCCGACCGCGCTGAGCGCCTCCTGCTGGCTGAGGCCGAGGGCGCGCAGCCGCCCGGGCACGGTCGACTCGTCGCCGCGGTAGGCAGCCGCGGCGTGCTCGCCGAGCTCGTCGAGCACCGCGCGGGCGCGTCGCACCTGCGCGGGGCTGAAGCGTGGGCGGCTGAGGCGCACCATGCCGGTGATGGCCGTCACCTGCCGGAAGAGCCGCTCGTCGACCGCCGCCTCGTCGAGCCCGACGAGCAGCGCGATCGCCGCGCTCGCCGACCGGCGCGCGTGGGCGGCGAGGTCGACGCGCTCCCCCGCCGCGAGCCGCCGCTCGAGCTCGGCCGCGCCGGCGCCGAGGGTGCGCTCGACGAGCGGCTCGACGAAGCCGGGGGCGAAGATCGGCGCGAGCCGGCGCCGCAGCGCCCGGTGGTCGTCGCCGTGCATGTTCACGAGCACGCTGGGCCCGAGCACCGGCGTCCACAGGTCGCTCGACGCCCCGCGCCCGCGCTTCGAGAAGGCGGCGCCGTCGAGCAGCACGGCGCGGGCGAGCGCGGCGTCCTTCACGACCACGCCGATGCCGGGCACGCGCCGCACGGGCCCGGGCACGGCCTGCAGCAGCGGGTAGGCGACCGGGTGCGCCGCGCGCATGAGCCGCTCGTCGCGGCGCATCGCGAGCGCGAGCCGCCGCTGCCGGTCGGCGCGCACCGGATCGGCGCTCACGCGGGGGTCGCTCACCGGATGTCCACGTGCGCGGGCCGGTAGGCGTGATCCTTGTACCAGAGCAGCGTGCGCCGCAGCCCCCATGCCTGCACGCGCCGCGAGGAGCCGCGCACGACCACGTCGTCCCGGCGCGCGACCCGGCCCGTCTGCCGCCGCACGGCGTTCACGAGCGCGCGGTCCTCGTGCAGCTCCTCGATCGCGGTACGCGGGAAGCCGCCGCTCGCGACGTACCGGGCGGCGGTGATCGCCACGTTGCAGCCGGCCGCCATGACGTAGGGCCCGTGGAACTCGGGGCCGTTGTTCGACGGCCGCACGACCCCGAACGCATCCGCCACCCGCACCGCCGCCGTGAGCGCGACGCGCCGCACGGGCCCGAGCCCCTCGTCGCGGCGCGGCACGAGCAGTCCGGCGACGAGCTCGAGGCCGAGGCCTCCCGCGTCGCTCGGCGTGAGGGCGTGGCGGATGCGCGCCGTCCAGTCGAGCCGCGGCAGGCAGTCGGCGTCGGTGCGGGCGAGCATCGTCGCGCCGGCCGCGATCGCGGCGCGCATGCCGGTGTCGGCTGCGGCGCCGGTGCCCTTCTGCGGCTCGTCGACGACGTGCCAGCGGGCGAGGCCGCGCTCGGCGGCGAACCGCTCGATCACCTGCCGCGAGCCGTCGGTCGAGCCGTTGTCGACGAACCACACGTCGATGTCGCCGTCGCGCTGCGCGGCGAGGTGCTCGAGGGTCGGACGGATGCCGGCGGCCTCCTGGTAGACCGGCACCACGACGGCCAGCCGGCCGTGCCGCTCGGGCGCCTCGCTCACAGCCGCACCAGCGCTGCGCCGAGGCTGATGCCGCCCGCGAGGCCCACGAGCAGCACGAGGCTGCCGGGGCCGACGAGCCCGTCGTCGAGCGCGCGGCGCAGCTGGATGGGGAGCGTCGCCGAGGCGAGGTTGCCGTGCTCGGCGACGGTGGGCAGGATGCGCTCCACGCCGAGGCCGAGGCGCTCGGCGATGGGCGCGAGGTGCGGCTCGGCGACCTGGTGCATGAGCACGAGGTCGACGTCGGCGAGCGCCACGCCGCGCCTCGCCAGCAGGTCGGTGATGAGCTCAGGCCCGAGCGCGAGGAACGCGCGCTGCAGCCCGCGGCCGTCGATGTCGAAGTAGGTCGCCTCGGGGTCGCGCGGGTGCATCGAGCCGCCGGTCGGCAGCGTGCCGATGCGCCAGTGGTGGGAGGCCGCCGAGAACGCCAGGTCGACGATGCCGCGGCCGGCGGCGGGCGCGGCCTCGAGCACGAGCGCCGCGCCCGCATCGCTCATCGTGTAGCCGGGGAAGGAGCGCACGAACTGGTGCCGGTCGGCGAGCCGCCAGCGCACCGCGCTCGTCGGCGTCTCACCGCTCGCGATGAGCACCCGCCGCGCCTGGCCGCTCACGATCATCGCGTGCGCGACCTGCACGGCGTTCAGCACCGAGTTGCAGGCGTTCTTCACGTCGAAGACCGGCACGTCGAGGCCCAGCCTGTCGGCGACGATGTGGGCGGTGGCGGGCTCGATGAGGTCCTGGCTCGCGCTCGCGAAGATGAGCAGGTCGACGGGCTCGGGCGAGTCGGCGAGCGCGCGGCGCGCGGCGTGCGCGGCGAGGTCGGATGCCTGCTCGCCCGGCTCGCGCTCGTGCACCCGGTCGACCCCGGTCATCCGCCGGATGAGCCCGACCGGCAGCCCGCGGCCCGGGTTCTCGTCGCGCAGGCGCCGCTCGGTCTGCTCGGTGGTGCGGATGCCCGTCGGCAGGTGCGCGCCGACCGCGACGATGGCGGAGGTGGGCGAGGGCACTCGGCGAGCGTAGCCCGCGGCGCCGCCCGGGCCGCTCGGAGCCGCGGGCGGCGCGCCGGGCGGGCTCAGGCGGCGGCCGGCGCGAGCGCGTCGAGCGCCCGGATCCGCTCCCCCGTCGCGCGCCGGCGCGCGCTGCGCACCGCGAGCGCCGCGGCGAGCAGCCCGACGCCGACGAACAGCACGAGCATCGCGACCGAGCCGCCGAGCGCGGCGCCGCCGGCGCCGGAGCCCGCCGCGATCGCCTGCAGCGCGTCGACCGCGTGCGTCATCGGCAGCACGGGCGCGATCGCCTCGAACGGGCCGCCGAGCACGTCGCGCGGCACGAGCCCGCCGGCGGCGACGGCCTGCAGCCCGAGCAGCACGAGCGAGACGACCGCGCCCGCCGGGCCCCACCAGGCGACGAGCGCGAGCTGCAGCAGCCCTGCGGCGGCGGCGAACAGCAGCGTCACGCCGAGCGTCGCCGGCAGCGACGCCCAGGCGACCCCGCCGATGGCGTGCACGACGAGCGCCGCGAGCACCGCCTGCACGACGACGACCCACGCCGAGCGCGCGAGCAGCGTCGCGAGCACGCGACCGTCGGACTCGGCGGATGCCGCGATGCGGCGAGCGGTGCGCGCGAGCACGAGCACGAGGGCGAGCGCGCCGAGCCACAGGCCGATCGGCACGGCGAGCGCGGCGATGCGCGCCTCGCCGCTCGGGAGCGCGCCCTGCTCGTCGAGGTCGAAGCCGACCGGGTCGGTCGCGACCGAGGAGAGGTCGGCGAGCTCGTCGTCGCCGAGCTGCGGCATCGCCGCGACGCCCTCGCGCAGCCCGTCGCCGAGCTCGGAGGCGCCGTCGCCGAGCTGCGCGGCGCCGGTCTGCGCCGAGCGCGCGCCTGCCGCGAGCTGCACCGCGCCCGACTCGAGCTGCTGCAGGCCGCCGGCGAGCTCGCCCGTGCCGTCGGCGAGCTGCTGGGCGCCGTCGACCGACGCGCCGAAGCCGCCGTCGAGCTCGACGAGGCCGCCCGCGAGCTGCGACGCGCCGTCGCGGAGCGCCGGCGAGCCGGCGGAGGCCTGCGCCGCGCCGTCGGCGAGCTGCGAGGCCCCGTCGCGGAGCGCGGCGCCGCCGCCGGCGACCTGCGCGGCGGCCGCGTCGAGCTGGCCGATGCCCGCGGTCGCCTCGGCGAGCCCGGCGCCCAGCTGGCCGCTGACGTCCTGCTGGCCGAGCTGCGCGAGGCCGCCGGCGAGCTGCCGGGCCGCCTCGAGCGTCTGCGGATCGGTGGTCGGGTCGGCCTCGAGCGCGGCCACGAGCTGCGCGGCGCCGCCGGCCGACTGGTCGATCGCGCCCTCGAGCTGCGCGACGCCCGCGGTCGCGGAGCCGAGCCCCGCCTCGAGCCCGTCGGCCGCCTGCTGCACGCCGCCGGCGAGCTGGTCGACACCGGCCGTGTACCGGTCGACGCCGTCGCTGAGCGACGCGGCGCCGCCCGCGAGCGCGTCGACGCCGCCGGTGTACTGCGCGATGCCGTCGCTGAGCGACGCCGCGCCGCCCGCGAGCTGCCCGATGCCGTCGTCGGCGGTCGCGAGCCCGGCGGCGAGCTGCTGCCCGCCCGCCGCGAGCTGCCGGGCGCCGTCCTCCGAAGCGCCGGCGCCGTCGGCGAGGGAGTCGATGCCGCCGGCGAGCTCGCCGAGGCCCGAGGCGAGCTCCGTGCCGCCCGAACCCACCGCATCCGCCCCGTCCGCCGCGGCGCCCAGCTGCTCGGCGAGGGTGCCGTAGCCGCCGAAGATGCCGGAGATGAAGCCGCTCGTGACGAGGTCGCCGAAGGAGGCGACGACCGACTCTCCGGTCTCGGCGGCGAGCTCGGTCGCGAGCGCGTCGCTCGACGCGTCGGTGACGATCTCGATGCCCGCCTGCCGCGGCTCGTCGCCCTGCAGGCTCAGCACGCGCTCCGAGAAGTCGGCGGGGATCGTGACGACGGCGTGGACGTCGCCGCGCGCGAGCTGCTCGGCGGCGTCGTCGGCGTTCAGGATGCGGAAGTCGATGCCGTCCGTCTCGTCGCCCACCAGGTCGGTCACGACCTGGCGCCCGGCGAACATCACGCTCTCGGTGCCGTCGTCGGCGATCGTCGTCACCATCTCGTCGAGGTTGACGACCGCGGCCGGCACGTCGCGGTCGCCGTCGACGGCGGGCCCGATCGACCAGGCGGCGAACGCGGCGATGGCGAAGGGGGTCGCGGCGGCCGCGCCGAGCGCGACGGCCTTCTGCAGTGCGGTGGTCATCGGTCGGCTCCCGTGGTCGCGAGCGCCGCGGTGGCGTCGCCGGTGTCGGTGGGGTCGGATGCGGCGGTGGATGCGTCGGCTGCGGCGCGGTCGTCGGCCGCGGCGTCGTCGGGCGCGAGGTCGATCGCGGGGCGGCCGTGCGCCTCGGGCGCCGGCTCGCTCGTGACGATCGTGAGGTCGTCGCCGCCGAGCTGCGCCGCGACCCGGGCGGCGCCGGCCGGCGCGCCCGTCGCGGCGTCGATCCACACGAGGCTCGGCTGCCGCTCGAGCGCGATCGCCACCAGCACGGCGGCGCGCGCGAGCGGCGAGAGCCGCGAGAGCGGCGCCGACGCGTCGATCGGGCTGCCGAGCGCCGCGGCCGCGCGCTCGACGAGCGCCGAGGCGCGCCGGTCGAGCGTCGCGCCGAGCGCGAGCGGCGTGCGCAGCGAGAGCGCCGCGCGGGCGGCGTGGTGCGCCGTCTCGGCGCGGCCCCCTGGCTCGATGAAGCCGGCGTCGACGAGGTCGAGGTCGACGAGCGCGAGGCGGCTGCGCAGCTGCGGCACGTCGCCGGGCAGCGCGGCCCCGCCGAGGTGCGCGTGGCCGGCCGCGCCGACGTCGCCGAGGAGCGCGTGGGCGAGCCGCTGCCGCTCGGCGAACGGCGCGTCGAGCCGCACGACCGCGCCGCGCGGCGCCGTGACCGTCCAGGAGGCGCTGCCGGGCCGGTCGTGGTCGACCTCGGGCCGCAGCCGCTCGAGCGCGAGGTGACCGCCCGCATCCGCCGCCCACGCGAGCGCCGCGCGGTGCCGGCCGAGGCTCTCGCCCTCGACATCCATGTCGGGCATCGCGCGGTCGAGCCAGCGCGGCAGCCACCAGGCGCGCTCGCCCAGCAGCGTCATCACCGCCGGGATGAGCGTCATGCGCACGAGGAACGCGTCGACAGCGACGCCGACCGCGAGGCCGAGCGCGATCGCCTTGATCATCGCCATGCCCTCGGGCACGAACGCGAAGAAGACGAAGAACATGATGAGCGCGGCCGCGGTCACGACCCGCGCGTTGGCGGCGAAGCCGTGCCGCACGGCGCTGATCGCGCTGTGGCCGTGCGCGTGCGCCTCGCGCATGCCCGAGACGAGGAAGACCTGGTAGTCCATCGCGAGGCCGAACAGCACCGCCATGAGCAGCACCGGCATGAACGACAGGATCGGGCCCGCCTCGGTGTGCAGCAGCTCGGCGCCCCAGCCCCACTGCAGGGTCGCGACGACCGTGCCGAAGGCGGCGAGCACCGACAGCACGAAGCCGATCGCGGCGGTCACGGGCACGAGGATCGAGCGGAACACGAGCAGCAGCAGCACGACCGCGAGCGTCACCACCACGATGCCGAAGGGCAGCAGCGCGTCCTGCAGCCGCTGCGAGACGTCGATCTGCACGGCGGTGGCGCCCGTCACGGCGATGGGCGTGCCGTGCTCGGCCTCGAGCGCGGGCGCCGCGTCGCGGATCGCACGCACGAGCTCGGCGGTCGCGTGGTCGGCGGGCCCCGTCTCGGCGATCACCTGGATGATCGCGGTGTCGGCCGTCTCGTCGGGGAAGGCGCTGCCGATGCGGTCGACGCCGTCGATCGCCGCGAGGTCGTCCGAGATCGCCTCGAGCGTCGGCATGATGTCGGTCACCTGCGTGATGTCGGCCATCACGACGAGCGGGCCCGTCGTGCCCTCGCCGAAGCCCTCCTGCAGCAGGTCGTAGGCGATGCGCTGCGTGGTGCCGCGCTCCTCGCGCCCGTTGTCGGGCAGCGCGAGCTCGAGGCTCGCGGCGGGCACGGATGCGACGCCCACGACGACGAGGACGCCCACGATCGCGAGCCACGGGCGCTTGGTGATCCCGGTCACCCAGCGCATGCCGAGCGTCGGCTGCGCGTCGACGTCGCGCTCGGCGAGCCGAGCCGCGCGGCTGCCGGGCCGCGGCCGCAGCCGCTCCCCCAGCAGCGCCATGATCGCCGGCAGCAGCGTGGTCGCCGCGGCGACCGCGATCGCGACCGACGCAGCCGCGCCGATGCCCATCACCGACAGGAACGGGATGCCCACGATCAGCAGCCCGACGAGCGCGATCACGACGGTGAGGCCGGCGAAGACGACCGCGGTGCCCGCGGTGCCGACCGCGAGCGACCCCGACTCGACCACGCCCATCCCGCGTGCGAGCTGCGAGCGGTGCTTCGAGAGGATGAAGAGCGCGTAGTCGATGCCGACCGCGAGGCCGATCATGAGCGCCATGAGCGGCGCCGAGTTCGAGACGGTGACGAGCGCCGAGGCGCCGAGCACCCCGCCCATCGTGATCGCGACGCCGACGAGCGCGGTGATGAGCGGCAGGCCCGCGGCGAGCAGCGACCAGAAGGTGACGAACAGCACGATGGCGGCGAAGAGCACGCCGACGCCCTCGACCCACGAGATGGGCACGCTCGTCGCCTGGAACGCCTGCCCGCCGAACTCGACCGTGAGGCCCCCGGCCCGTGCCGCATCCGCCGTCGCCACGAGCTCGTCGAGGCCCGCGGGCGTGACGCCCGAGCCCTGCGGCTCGAACTGCACCTGGGTGAAGGCGGTCTCGCCGTCGGCCGAGACCTGGTCGCTCGCGAACTCGCTCCACGGCTCGACGACGCTCGCGACGTCGTCGATCGCCTCGATCTCGCTCGCCTGCTGCTGGATCTCCGCCTGGAAGTCGAGCACCTCCGCGCCGTCGGGCGCCTGGTAGACGACCTGCACCGAGGAGCCGGCGACCTGCGGGAAGACGCTGCCGAGGCGGTCGAGCGCCTGCTGCGATTCGGTACCGGGGATCGCGAACGACTCCTGCATGTTCGGGCCCAGCGCGAGCGCGCCGCCGAGCACGCCGCCGAGGATCGCCACCCACGCGACGATCACGAGCCAGGCGCGGCGCATGGACGCGGCGCCGACGCGGGCGAGCCAGGTGGCCATCAGGCGTCCTCTCCGGTGCTCGAGAGCTCGAGCAGCGTCTCGATGAAGATCGCGCGCATCTCGTGCGGATCGAGGTGGTCGTGCTCGGTCGAGAGCGTGTCGCCGAGGATGAAGGCGACGCCGGCGAGCCCGATCGACAGGCGCGTGAGCACGCGCGGCGTAGGCGCCTCGAGCACCAGCGTGCGGGCGATGGCGTCGACGATGGCGTTCGCGCGCTCGATCGCCGGCACCCCCTGCAGCGCGCCGCGCTGGGAGATGAAGATCGAGATCGCGGCGCTGTGCGCCATGAGCGTGTCGACGAAGCGGGTGACGAGACCGGGCGCTGCCGCCGTGTGCTCGTGGCGCAGCTCGGGCAGCGCGTCGATGAGCGACTCCATCGCGTCGAGCGCGGGCGCCATCGCGGCCTCGAGCAGCGCCTCCTTCGAGTCGAAGTGGTAGAGCACCGACGACTTGGAGGTGCCGACGTCGTCGGCGATCTGCTGGATCGAGCTGCCGAGGTAGCCGACGCGGGCGAAGCGCTCGAGCGCGGCCTGCAGGATCGTGTCGCGGGTGGTCACGTCGCACCATCGTACTGACCGATCGGTCAGAAGTCGACCGGTCGATCAGGATGCTCGTCGGAGCCGGGCTCCAGGTGCGCGGCGGTAGTCTGCTCGCCGACGAGGAGGCGACATGCGCAAGTACCTGTTCAACGCCGGCGTGATCAGCTCGCTGGCCAGCGGCATGGCCGTGGTGAAGGCGACGAAGTCCGGCCCGAAGGACTGGCGCCTGGCGCTGCTCTGGGCCAGCTGGGGCATCGGCGTGGCGCTCGCGCTCGGCGCGGTGAAGCAGCGCGAGGAGGGCATCCGCCAGGAGGAGCTCGAGCGCTCGCTGCGCAAGGCCGCGAAGGGCAAGTGACCCGATGAGCGACCGCGTCGTCGTCGTGGGCGATGCGCTCGTCGACGAGGTCGACGGCGCCGCGCACGTCGGCGGCGCCGCCCTCAACGTGGCCGTCGGGCTCGCGCGCCTCGGCGTGCCGGCGCGGCTCATCGCCATGGTCGGCGACGACGACGCGGGCAGGCTCGTGCGCGAGCACTGCGCCGCGCACGGCGTCGAGCTCACGGCCACGGCCGCGCCGCGCGGCACCGCCGTCGCATCCGCCGTGCGCGACGGCGGCACGATGCGCTACGAGTTCAACGCCGCCGGCACCTCCCGGTTCGTCGACCTGCAGCCGCACGCCGCGCTGCTCGCGTCGGCCCCGCTCGTGGTCGTCTCGTGCCTCGCGCTCGAGCACGAGGCGCAGGTGGCGCCGCTCGCCGCGATCGAGCGCTCGCACGAGCGACTGCTGCTCGACCCCAACGCCCGACCCGCGTACCTGCGCGAGCCGGGCGCGCGCGAGCGCTTCGCCGCGGGGCTCGACCTGCTCGCCTCGCGCGCGCTGCTCGTGAAGCTGAGCGACGAGGACGCCGAGCTCGTCTACGACGAGGACGCGAGCGAGACCGCCTCGCGGTGGCTGGACTCCGGCACCCGGGCGGTCGCGATCACCCGCGGGCCCCAGGGCGCCCGCGTCGTCACCGCCCGGGGCTGGGTCGACGCATCCGTGCCGGCCCTGGCCGACCCGATCGTCGACACGATCGGCGCGGGCGACAGCGTGCTCGCCTCGCTCGCCGCATCGGTGCTCGCGGGCGACCACGAGGGCGGATGGGCCGGGCCGCTCGAGCGGGCGATGGCCGTCGCGGCCGCCACGACCCGCTCCGCCGGCGGGCTGCTGCAGCTGCCCGGCTGACGCCCGCCGCGGTCCACCTGCGCCCGAGTGGCGTGAGCAGCGCGCCTAGCATGGTGCAATGGCCCTGAAGTCGCTCGATCAGTCGTCGAAGCTGAAGCACGTCCTCTACGAGATCCGAGGACCCGTGGCCGCCGAGGCCGCCCGGCTCGAGGCCGAGGGGCACCGCATCCTCAAGCTCAACATCGGCAACCCCGCGCCGTTCGGCTTCGAGACGCCCGACACGATCGTGCAGGACATGATCGCCAACCTGTCGCTCGCGCAGGGCTACTCCGACTCGAAGGGCGTGCTCTCCGCGCGCCGCGCGGTCGTCACCCGCTACGAGGACGTCGACGGCTTCCCGCAGCTCACCGTCGACGACGTCTACCTCGGCAACGGCGTCTCCGAGCTCATCACGATGACGATGCAGGCGCTGCTCGACGCGGGCGACGAGGTGCTGATCCCCGCCCCCGACTACCCCCTCTGGACGGCCATGACGTCGCTCGGCGGCGGCACGCCCATCCACTACCTGACAGATGAGTCGTCCGACTGGGCGCCCGACCTCGCCGACATCGAGGCCAAGATCACGCCGCGCACGAAGGCCATCGTCGTGATCAACCCCAACAACCCCACCGGCGCGGTCTACTCGCGCGAGGTGCTGCAGGGCATCGTCGACCTCGCGCGCCGGCACTCGCTGCTGATCCTCGCCGACGAGATCTACGACCGCATCCTCTACGACGAGGCGCAGCACGTGTCGATCGCGACGCTCGCGCACGACCTGCTGGTGCTCACGTACAACGGCCTGTCGAAGACCTACCGCGCGGCCGGCTTCCGGTCGGCGTGGCTCGCGATCACCGGGCCGAAGGACCACGCGAAGGGCTTCCTCGAGGGGCTGACGCTGCTCGCCTCGACGCGCCTGTGCCCCAACGTGCCGGCGCAGTACGGCATCCAGGTGGCGCTCGGCGGGCACCAGTCGATCGAGGACCTCATCCTGCCCGGCGGGCGGCTGCTCGAGCAGCGCGACGCCGCCGTGCAGGGGCTGCGGGCCATCCCGGGCGTGAGCGTCGTGAACCCGAAGGGCGCGCTCTACGCGTTCCCGCGGCTCGACCCCGAGGTGCACGAGATCCACGACGACGCGCAGTTCGCGCTCGACCTGCTGCGGCAGGAGAAGATCCTCGTCACCCACGGCTCGGGCTTCAACTGGCCCGCGCCCGACCACTTCCGCATCGTCACGCTGCCCTGGAAGCGCGACCTCGTGCACGCGGTCGAGCGCATCGGCAGCTTCCTCTCGTCGTACCGGCAGTAGCGCGAGACGTCACCCTCCCGATCGTTAGCCACGGTGGCTAACATTCAGCCATGATCGCGGCTACCGCCCCGAACGTCGCCTACAACGAGGCGCAGCTGGAAGAGCTGCTGCTCGAGCTGAACCACTGCGCGCACGACGCCGAGCAGCTGCGCGCGTGGGCCGCGCGCACGACGGTCGAGATCGAGCGCCTCATGGCCTGCGACTCGCTCATGTACGTGCGCCTCGCGGGAGCCGACGAGCATGGCGGCGCTGTGGTGCTGATGCTGCTCGACGGCGTCTGGGAGCGGACGCTCTGAACTCCTGAGCCGTGCCGTCGTGCGGCGTCAGGCCGCGAGCACCGCCCGGGCGATGCCCCTCGCCCAGTCGCGCGCCCGCTCCGCCTCGCCGTCGACCAAGGGCCCGCCGTAGTCGTGCACGCGGAAGCTCTCCTGCTTCGCGACGATGTCGAAGCCGAGGCTGCGCAGCTCCTGCTTCGCGGCGCGCGCGGCCGAGCCGGGCAGCCGCGGGCGGTCGACGCGGGTGTCGAAGGTGACCGCTCGCGTGCCTCGCGGCGCCTGCACGAGCCCGTCGAGCCACTCGCGGATGCCGCGACCCGGCGACATCGGGGCGCCGTGCTGCGCGACGGCGGTCTCGCGGGTCGACGGGCGCGTCATCGAGAACGCGTGCGTCGGACCGCCGACGAGCACCAGGTCGTACCCGTCGACGCTCGTGGGCGCCGCATCCGTGTCGACGACCTCGACCTCCATCGACGAGCGCAGCTCATCGGCGATCGCCTGCGCGATCGATGCCGTGTTGCCCCACAGCGACTCGTAGACCACCAGTGCCCGCATGCGCGCCTCCTCGGCTCGAGCTCAGGCTATGACCGCGGCGGGGCGAGCGATAGGGACGGGAAAAGCCCCGGGCCCGCTGCACGCGGACCCGGGGCCTCTGGTACACCCCCCGGGACTCGAACCCGGAACCAATTGATTAAGAGTCAACTGCTCTGCCAATTGAGCTAGAGGTGCATGGCCTCACCGGCCGAGGATCAACGATAGCACAGGCGCGCATCGCCCGCCACCGCGGTCGCGTCGCGCCCCGCCTGGTTGGATGGAGCCGATGACGCACCTCGAGCCCGGCATGCCCGCCCCCGACTTCACCCTGCCCGACCAGCACGGCGCATCCGTCGCGCTCTCGGATCTGCGGGGCCAAAGGGCCATCGTCTACTTCTACCCGGAGGCGCTCACCTCCGCGTGCAAGCAGCAGGCGTGCGACTTCAACGACGCGCTGCCCGACCTCGGCGGCCACGGCTACGCCGTCGTCGGCATCTCTCGCGACCCGGTCGAGAAGCTCGCGCGCGCGGCCGAGCTCGACGGCCTGGAGTTCCCGCTGCTGAGCGACGCCGACCTCTCGGTGCACCGCGCGTGGGGCACCTTCGGCGAGAAGAACAGCTACGGCCGCATCGTCGAGGGCGTGCGGCGCTCGACCTTCGTGCTCGACGAGGAGGGCGTCATCACGCACGCCTTCTACAACACGAAGGCGAAGGGCCACCTCGACATGCTCGCGAAGCGGCTCGCCTTCCGCGGCTGACGCCGCGACGTCACTCGTCCCGGCGCAGCCAGCCGGTCACGCTCCTGCGCAGCACGAGCGTGAAGCCGGTGATCGCGACCGCGGCCAGCAGCACCGCGAGCCACACCGGTCCTTCGCCGCCGTCGAAGGTGCCGAGCGCCACGCCCAGCAGCAGCACGTGCCACACGACCGCCGCCGCGCGCGACCACGCGCGACCGTCGAGCATGGCCTTGCCGGCCGCCGCGAGGAACAGCGCCGCACCCGCCGCGAGCACCGCGAGGAACAGGCCGCCAGCGATGTGCTCGACCGGATCGCCGAGCGCCGCGATGGCCAGCCAGACGGCGACGGCGATCATGCCGAGGCCCTCGAGCAGCATCAGCGCGCCGGCGGCCGTGGCGGTCGAAGGACGGGCTCTGGAGACATCGCTCACGGAGAAAACCCTTGCCTCTCTGGGGGGCCTGTGGAAACATTGCACTTCGGGCGGCAGTGCTGCGACGCCCTGAGACTTCCCGCGCCGCGTCTCTCGCGAAGCGCGGCTCCCCCTCCAATCTACAAGGAGCACATCTATGGACTGGCGCGACGACGCTGCATGCCTGACGGTCGACCCCGAGCTGTTCTTCCCGGTCGGCAACACGGGCCCCGCGCTCGAGCAGATCGAGAAGGCGAAGGCCGTGTGCGCGACCTGCCCGGTGACCGAGATGTGCCTGCAGTACGCACTCGAGACCAGCCAGGACTCCGGGGTCTGGGGCGGCCTGTCGGAGGACGAGCGCCGCGCCCTCAAGCGCCGCGCCGCTCGCGCGCGCCGCGCGGGCTGACAGCCACGACGCTTCGAGCGGGGTCGCCGGACGGCGGCCCCGCTCTCGTGTGCGCGGGGGAGGCGCGCGGCCTCAGGCCTCGTCGTCCTCGCGGATGTAGCCGAGCGGCACCCGCACCGTCACCTCGGTGCCCTCGCTCGCCCGAGCGCCCCAGTCGATCGAGCCCGACAGCTCGCCGGTGACGAGCGTCTTCACGATCTGCGTGCCGAGCCCGCTGCCGACCCTGCCCTGCGGCAGGCCGGCGCCGTTGTCGCACACCTGCACCGTGAGCCACTCGTCGTCGCGCCGGGCGGTGATGCGCACGAGCCCGTCCTGCCGGCCGGCGAGCCCGTGCTCGACCGCGTTCGTGACGAGCTCGGTCAGCGCGAGCGCGAGCGGCGTCGCGTAGCCGCTCGGCAGCACGCCGAAGGAGCCGAGCCGCTCGGTGCGCACGTGCGCGCTGTGGATGGAGGCGAGCTCGCTCGTGAGCTTCATCGACCGGTCGAAGACCGCGTCGAAGTCGACCGACTGGCTGAGGCCCTCCGAGAGCGTGTCGTGCACGACCGCGATCGACGACACGCGCCGCTCGGCGTCCTGCAGCGCCGTGCGCGCCTCGTCGCTCTTCGTGCGCCGCGACTGGATGCGCAGCAGTGCCGCGACCGTCTGCAGGTTGTTCTTCACCCGGTGGTGGATCTCGCGGATCGTCGCGTCCTTGGTGATGAGCGTCTGCTCCTGCATGCGCAGGTCGGTGACGTCGCGCACCAGCACGATCGCCCCGAGCCTCGACGCCCCGCGCCGCAGCGGCAGCGCACGGAGCGTCAGCGTCACCGTGCGCGTCTCGATGTCGGTGCGCCAGGGCGCGCGACCGGTCACGACGAGCGGCAGCGCCTCGTCGACCTCGTGCGAGTCGTCGATGAGCTCGGTGGTGATCTCGGCGAGCGACTCCCCCTCGAGCTCGCCGACGAAGCCGAGCCGCGTGAAGGCCGAGAGCGCGTTGGGGCTCGCGAAGGTGACGGTGCCCGCCTGGTCGAGCCGGATCAGGCCGTCGGATGCGCGCGCGGCACCGCGGCGCGGACCGGACGGGGCCGCCTGGTCCGGGAAGTCGCCGTCGGCGATCATGCGGAACAGCTGGTCGGCGCACTCCTTGAAGGTGCGCTCGAGGCGGCCGGCGCTGCGCGTGTCGGCGTGGTTGGCGTGCCGCGTGATGACGGCGATCGGCTGCTCGACGAGCGCGATCGACGGCTCCGCCTCGCGCCGCCGCACGGGGATGGCCCGCACCTTCGCATCGGTCTCGACGCCCCACTCGGGCGAGTCGCCGTCGAGCGAGATGCCCTCCTCGAAGGCGCGGCCGACCTGCTCGCGCCACGCGTTCCGCACCGGCTGACCGACGATGTCGCGGTAGAAGAGCGTCGCCGCGCCGGCGGGACGCGCGTGCTGCACGGCGATGTAGCCGTGCTCGTCGCCGGTCGGCAGCCACAGCACGATGTCGCCGATGGCGAGGTCGGCCAGCAGCTGGAAGTCGGCCACGAGCCGGTGGAGCCAGCGCACGTCCTGCTCATCCAGGCGGCCGTAGCGCTCGGCGATCGACGTCAGGCTCGTCACCCGATCAGCGTAGCGCGGCGCGCCAGCTGCGCCTGGGCCGCTCGGCCGCGCGCAGGGCCGCCCGACTGGGCGGCGCGTCGCCGGGCAGCAGCGCGGCGGCGAGCTCCTGCACGCGACGGCGCAGCCGCGAGCGCCCCGCGACGTCGACGAGCGGCCGCCCCTCGAGCAGCGCCGCATCGGCGGCGCGCGCGTCGTAGGGCCAGCACGCCTCGGGCGTGACGGCGGCGAGCCGCCGCAGCGTCTCCTGCACCGCCAGCTCGGGCGCGACGCCGATCGCGGAGGCCCGCACCTTGTTCACCACGACCCGCACCCTGCCCTGCGGCACGAGCTCGCGCAGCTCGGGCAGCGCCCGCACGAGGCGCGCGATCCCGACCGCGTCGCCGCCCGACACCGCGACGATCTCGTCGGCGCCCTCGAGCGCCGCGATCGTCGCCGCATGCCGCCGCGGCGCGAACAGGTCGCTCGAGATCTCCTCGTCGCGCTCGAGGCTCGCGGCCACGTCGACGACGGTGCAGTCGACCCAGTCGCGGCAGCGCTCGAGCACCTCGGCGACGCGATCGCCGCCGAGCTCGGGCCAGCGGCTCGCGCGGCCGATCCCCGTGAGCACGCGCACGACACCGCCCATCGTGGGCACCTGCTGGGCGACGCGGTCGAGCTCGTCGACGGTGAGGCTGCCGGCGCGCGCGAGGCGCGCCGCGGCGGCGAAGCCGGGCGACTCGTCGAGCAGCCCGAGCGCGGGGGCGACGGATGCGCTCGTGGTGTCGGCGTCGACGAGGGCGACCCTGCGGCCCAGCAGCGCGAGCTCCGCGGCGAGCGCGATGGCGGCCGTCGTGCGGCCCGGCGCGCCCGCCGGGCCCCACACCGCGATGACGCGGCCGCGCTCCCGCGCCGCGGCCGGCGCCTCGTCGGCCGAAGGCGTCGCGGCGGCCTCGACGCCCGCGAACCCGTCGGCCCACGCGACCGCGTCGAGGCCGAGCGTGGCGGCGCGGGCGCGCTCGGCGGCGCTGTCGGCGAGCGCGAGCAGCCGCAGCGCCCGCTCGTCGCACGCCTCGACGAGCGCGCGGCTCGCGTGGTGCTCGTCGGCCACGACCAGCACGAGGTCGATGCGCGGCTCGGCGTCGGCGGGACGGGCGGCGAGCCGCTCGACGAGATCGGCGGCGGTCGCGGCGCGGATCGCGACGCGGTGCCCGTGCCGCGCGGCCTCGCGCACGATGGCGTCCTCGCGCTCGAGCGGCGCGGAGACGGCGATGCCGATCACGGCGCCGCCTCGACGGGCTGGGCGAGCGGCACGACGCTGAGCGCGTGCTGGTTCGAGACGGCCTCGAGCAGCCGCGCCGTCTCATCCCTCGGCACGAGCAGCTCGAGCTGCGCTCCCGAGGTGGCGAGGATCCCCTCGTCCTCGAGCAGCCCCACCACGACCGCGCCGTCGACCAGCACGTCGGGCGCGGCGAAGCCGTCCTCCGCGGGCGCCGCGGTCCACACGTCGACGATGGCGCCGGCGCGCACCGAGCGCGGCAGCGCGCCCTCGACGTCGATCACGACCGCGGCGCGATCCTCGCTCGCGGCGGTGCCGACCGCGCGCACCGGCAGCACCTCGCCCTGCCCGACCGTCGACGCGACGACGAGCCCCACCGGGTCGTGCGACGCATCCAGGTAGTGGGCGTGCGACTGCGGCAGGCGCACGTCGACCGGCTCGACGTCGCCGGCGCCGATCGTCTCGCCCGGCAGCAGCGTGCGGGTCGCCGACCACGCTCGCTCGGTGCGCGAGGACTCCTGCAGGACGAGCCACACGCCCGCGAGCGACGCGAGCACGAGGACGACGCCGATCACGAGCCTCGGATCCATCCAGGTGCGGCGTGCTGCCATGGCGTCCTCCCTCGTCGGTGGCACCACCGTGGCAGGAGGCCCGGGCGCGTCGCTGAAGTTCTCCACAGGGTCGGCTCACGCGGCGCGACGCTCCCCCACAATGGGGCCATGCCCATCGAAGCCCGCCGGTTCCTCGCCGTCGCCGACGTCGCCGAGGTGCTCGGCACGACGCCGGCCGCGGTCGTCGAGCTGCTCGAGGCGGGCGAGCTGCGCGGCGTGCGCGTGGGCGGCGCGTGGCGCGTCGCCGACGACGAGGTGCAGTCGTGGGTCGACCGCGAGCTCGAGCTCGAGCGCCGTCGCGGGCTGTGGCGGCAGGCGCAGTCGGCGAGCATCGCCGACCTGTTCGGCCAGCGCTGACCCGCTACGGCAGCCGCACCCAGTCGAAGGCCGAGAACGGCACGATCCGCCACGAGCGCACCGTGCCGAGCCGCGGATGCGCGCCCGGCTCGTGCACAGCGAGGTCGAGGTGGTCTCGCCCGACGCGGTCGATCGTGCCCGCGACCGGCAGTGCTCCCTCGAGGATGACCGGCGCGCGCCGGCGCGCGAGGTCGCGGAGCGCGAACGCGAAGCTGAGGCGCGCCTGCAGGTCGCCCGCGGCGACGGTCGGCCGCACCGAGGCCGCGGCGCCGTCGGCGTCGAGCTCGATGCCGGCGATCGCCTGCAGCGGCACGATCGCGCCCGTCTCGGCGGGCGCGCCCTCGAGCACGACGCCGTTGAGCCAGTCGCGCCCGAGCGCCATGCGGCGCAGGCGCAGGCGCCCGCCGCCGCGGAGCGTCAGGTCGAGCGCCCGCGGCGCCGCGGCGATGCGCTCGCGCAGCTCGAGCCGGCCGACGCGGAACCGCTCCTCCTCGGCATCGAGGTCGCGCCGCTCGGCCCCCAGTTCGGCCTCGAGCTGGCTCGCGAGGTCGTCGAAGAGGTCGTCGAAGCGCACGCGGGCGAATCTAACCGCCGCGCACGCGCCCGTGTCGAGCGCTCTCCACAGGGCAGATCTGCCCATCCCCCGCCCGCCGCGCATCCGGCTACCTTCTCCCGCGACGGCGTCGCCGCGGTGCGAGGCCGACCCGGAGGCGCCGGATGCGAGGGGGCAGGGCATGACGAGACGACGGATGACGGCGGTCGACGCCGAGGAGTTCTTCGACTTCCAGCCGTGCTCGTCGGCGGCCCTGCCCGACCCGGCGCCGCTGCTCGAGAACCTCGCCACGAGCGTGATCGAGATCCTGCTCGGCGTGCGCGAGGTGCAGCAGATCGCGCGCTGGGTCACCGAGCCGACCTACGACCTGCTCGTGCAGCGGGCGCTCAGCGCCCGGCGAGGCCGTGGCCGCAGCGCCGAGCGCACCGTGCCCGGCTTCGCCATCACGAGCGTGCGCGCGTGCCACACGGCCGACGGGGTCGTCGAGGGCGCGGTGGTCGTGCGCTCGTCCGGGCGCAGCCGCGCGGTCGCGATCCGGCTCGAGGGCCTCGACGGCCGGTGGCGGGCGACGTCGCTCGCCGTGCTGTGAGCCGGCGCTAGAGGAAGGGCCCCTCCGGCAGGTGCTCCGGGTCGCGCAGCACCTCGAAGCCCACGACGTAGCGCGCGCCTCCGCCGGCGTGGTTCGTGAGGAAGTGGTACTCGAGGCCGGTGTGCCGCTGGCCCTCGCCGAGGTACGTCGCGCGATAGCTGGTCGACAGCGCCTCGAGCATGCCGCTCGAGTGCACCACCGTCTGCGTCTCGATCGGGTCGTCGGCGGTGTCGAGCAGCCAGTTGACCGCGTCGGTGATCGTGGAGCTCAGCAGCTGGGCGAGCGCCGCGGGCGGGTAGAAGTAGGCGAGCACGGCGAGCGCCGCCTTGACGAGCGCGTCGATCTCCTCCCGGTACGCGTCCGGGTCGCCCATGTCGTGCTCCATCAGGACTGCGGTGAGCGAGACGGTGTCGGCCCTGCCGTGCCAGCACGCGGCGACCGGGCCGAGCCTCGCCTCGTCGGAGTCGACGTCCTCGTACCAGCGATCGTCCTCGGCGACCGGGTGCCGCTCGGTGCGCACCACGTTCGCACCGCCCTCGACGTGCACGGCGCTCGTGATGACGTAGATCTCGTCCGCCCACGACACCCAGTCCCAGGTGGTCTCGTCCTCGCACCAGAGCCCTCGGTAGTTGATCGTGTAGACGGGCGGCGCATCCGTCTGCTCGTCGAGCATCTCCTCCCGCACGTCGCCGGTCGCCACGGCGCCGGTGTCGAGGAGGCGGCCGAGCCGCGCGAGCACCGTCGAGGAGACGGTGAGCGTCACCGGCTGCGCGATGCGCTCAGGGCGCTCGGGGGTGCGCTCGGCGGGCACGAAGCCCGGGTCGGCGACGTCGCCGAGCAGCGTGAGCCGCGCGCGGCGAGGCATCGCGTCGAACGTCTGGAGCATGCGCCTGGCGGCGTCGACGGGCACCTCGTGCGCACGCATCGACTCGGCGATGGCGCGCTCCGCGTCATTGGCAGGTTGCCGCTGCTCGAGGTGGACGCGCAGGGCCGCGACGAGCCGGCCGAACGCGTCGATGTCCCTGGGGCTGCGAAGACGACGGCGCATGAGAGCTCCCTCCGGCGGGCATGCCGCGAGCGCCGCCCGGCATGGGCGACGCCGCTGCGCTCAGTGTCCGCCCGGCCCTCGGGCTCGTCAAGGGGTCGTCTGCGGGGGCTCCGGACTCGTCAGGGGGTGCGCGGCGGCGCGTCGTCGGCGCGCCCGTCCGCGTCGTCAGCGCGGTGCCCGGCCGGGGCATCCGGCGCCTCCGCCGCGCGCTGCTCGGCGAGCTCGGCCTCGATGCGCTCCTTCGCCTCGGCGCGGTCGCTGATGCGCCGCACCCGGCGGTTGAAGTCCCACATGAGCGCCATGATGACGATCGCCACGAGCGCCGTGGCGGTGAACCCGATCCAGCCCGGCGTGACCTGGTTGGGGTCGTAGGGCAGCTCCTCGAGCAGCAGCGGCATCATGCGTCCTCCTCGACGCCGGCGAAGAGGTCGTCCTCCGGCCCGTCCGCGGGCACGCGCGAGCGCACGAGCTCGTAGTCGTCGGTCGGCCACGTCTGGCGCAGCAGCTCGTTCGGCCAGAAGAAGAAGCGCGACTCGGGATCCACCTGGCTCGCGTGTGCCCGCAGCGCGAGGTCGCGCGCCTCGAGGTGCGCGGCCACGTCGACGCGGGTCGTCATCGTCTCGCCGCGGTCGCCCATCCGCTCGGCCCACTCGCGCACGAACGGCAGCCGCTCGTCGTCGGGCGCCGTGTGCTCGAGCGCGCCCAGGAGCGCGCGCAGCCGTGCACCGCTCATCGTGCGGTCGAAGTACAGCTTCGGCACCTCCCACGGCTCGCCGAGCTCCGGCAGGCCGCTCGCCGCGTGCTCGACCGCCCACATCGTCACCTCGTGGCAGCGGATGTGGTCGGGGTGCGGGTAGCCGCCCGTCTCGTCGTAGGTCACGACCACGTGGGGCCGGAGGCGGCGGATGAGCCGCACGAGCGGGCGGCCCGAGATCTCGAGCGGGATGGTGGCGAACGAGAGCTCGCGCAGCGGCTCGCCCTCGTCGGGCATCCCCGAGTCGACGTAGCCGAGCCACGCGTGGTCGATGCCGAGCGCCTCCTGCGCCGCCGCCATCTCGAGGCGGCGCACGCCCGTCATGTCGCGCACGGCGCGGTGCAGCGGCTCGAAGCGCTCGTTGAGCACGCTGCCGCTCTCGCCGCCGGTGCAGGAGACGACCGTCACCTGCGCGCCCTCGGCGGCGTAGCGGGCGAGCGTCGCCGCGCCCTTGCTGGACTCGTCGTCAGGGTGCGCATGCACCGCGAGCAGCCGTCGCACGGGCTCTCCCCTCGAAGTGCAGCCCGAGCCGCGCCGAGCGGCGCGACGGTAGGCTGGATGGACGCACCCATCCTCCCACGACAGGCCCGCATGACCGATCTCGAAGCCCGCTACGGGCGCACGCGCAGCTGGTCGCGCCGGGAGCGGATCCTGGGCATCGCGGCGGGCGTCGCGGTGCTGGTGGTCGCGACCCTGTGGGTGTGGTGGGTCGGCACCGACCCGAGCCGCACATCTCTGCAGACGCGCGACATCGGCTTCTCGATCGTCGACGACACGACCGTCGAGGTGATCTTCGAGGTGTCGGTCGACGCGGGCACCGAGGTGTCGTGCGCGGTGCAGGCGCTCAACCCCGCGTACGGCGTCGTGGGCTGGCTCGAGCTCGACCTGCCGCCCGCCGAGGGCTTCACGAGCATCCACCGGGTCGAGGTGCGCACGAGCGAGCCGGCGACCACGGGATTGGTCTCGGAGTGCTGGCTGTCATAGACTGTCCCCCGGACCGGCCCACTCGGGGCCGGTTCTGTGCATATCGGGAGACCACATGAACGGCACCACGGAGACCTGGCTGACCCAGGAGGCCCACGACCGCCTGCAGGGCGAGCTGGAGCACCTGCAGGGTCCCGTCCGCGCCGAGATCGCCAAGCGCATCGAGGAGGCCCGCGACGAGGGCGACCTCAAGGAGAACGGCGGCTACCACGCGGCCAAGGACGACCAGGCGCAGATCGAGGCCCGCATCGCCCAGCTCACGCAGCTGCTGCGCACCGCCAAGGTCGGCGACGCGCCCACGGCGAGCGGCGTCGCCGAGCTCGGCACCGTCGTCACGGCGACGATCGCCGGCGACAAGACCACCTTCCTGGTCGGCAACCGCGAGATCGCGGAGGCCGGCGACGACCTCGACGTCTACAGCGAGGCGAGCCCGCTCGGCGCGGCGATCCTCGGCCTGAAGATCGGCGAGAAGACCAGCTACCAGACGCCGTCGGGCGCGACGATCGACGTCGAGATCACCGACGTGCAGACGTACCGCGGCTAGGCTCGCGCACCGCGGCCGACCGCCGCGCACGAAGGAGGGCCCCGCGCTGCGCGGGGCCCTCCGTCGTGCGGCAGCGCGGCTGCGGCCTAGAGCACCTGCGGCTCGTAGCCCGCGCGCCGCAGCGCCTCGAGCACCCGCTCGGCGTGCTCGGGCCCGCGCGTCGTGACCGAGATGTCGATCGAGACGTCGGTGATCGACGTCCACGCGTCGTGCTGCGTGTGCAGCACCTCGACGACGTTGGCCTGCTCGTCGGAGACGATCTGCGCGATGATCGCGAGCTGGCCCGGCCGGTCGGGCAGGGCCATCCGCACCTTCAGGTAGCGCTGCGAGGCCGCGAGACCGCGCGAGATGACGCGCTCCATGAACAGCGGGTCGACGTTGCCGCCCGAGAGCACCGCGACCGTCGGGCCGTCGGCTGTCACGAGCCCGGTCATGATCGCGGCGATCGCGACCGCGCCGGCGGGCTCGACGACGAGCTTCGCGCGCTCGAGCAGCACGATGAGCGCCCTCGCGATGTCGTCGTCGGAGACCGTGACGACCTCGTCGACGGCGTCGCGGATGATCGAGAACGGCAGGGCGCCGGGGCGCGCGACCGCGATGCCGTCGGCGATGGTCGGGCGCGTGACGATCGTCGTCGGCTCCCCCGCCGCGAGCGAGTCGACGTAGCTCGCCGCGCGCTCCGCCTGCACGCCGATGATGCGGATCTCGCGGCCGTCGAGCGCGGCGCGCTGCCGGATCGCGGAGGCGACCCCGGCCGCGAGCCCGCCGCCGCCGATGGGCACGACCACCGTCGTCGCATCCGGCACCTGGTCGAGGATCTCGAGGCCGAGCGTGCCCTGCCCCTCGATGATGTCGGGGTGGTCGTAGGGCGGCACGAAGGTGGCGCCGGTGCGCTCGACGTGCTCGATCGCGGCCGCGAGCGCCGTCTGGAAGTCGAGGCCACGCAGCTCGACCGCCGCGCCGTAGTCGCGCGTCGCCTGCAGCTTGGGCAGCGCGACGCCGACGGGCATGAAGATCGTCGAGCGCATGCCGAGCTCGGTCGCGGCGAACGCGACACCCTGCGCGTGGTTGCCGGCGGATGCGGCGACGACGCCGCGGGCGCGCTGCTCGGCGTCGAGCTTCGCGAGCATGTTGTAGGCGCCGCGGATCTTGTAGGCGCCGGTGCGCTGCAGGTTCTCGCACTTCAGGAACACCTCGGCGCCGAGCATGCCGCTCAGGTAGCGCGAGCGCTCCATCGGCGTGACCTGCACGACGTCGACGAGGCGCGCGCGGGCGGCCTCGAACCCGGCGAGGTCGGGGCCGGGCAGGGCCGACCCGGTCAGGGCCGGGGCTGCGGTGCCGGGCAGCGCGGCGGCTCCCGGTCGGGTCGTGTCGGTCATCGGACGACGTCCTCCACGGATGGGTCGGGGTTGGTGCGCCAGGATCCGGTCGCGATGGTCTTGACGAAGTTGTTGAGGAACGCGACCACCGGCACGGCGAAGAACGCGCCCGCGATGCCCGCGATCGTCGAGCCGGCGCCGACCGCGAGGACGACCGCGAGCGGGTGCACCTTGACGGCCGTGCCCATGATGAGCGGCTGCAGCACGTGGCTCTCGATCTGCTGCACGAGCAGCACGATGCCGAGCATGATCACCGCCGGCCAGAAGCCGAACGAGACGAGCACGACGAGCACCGCGATCGTGCCCGTGACGATCGCGCCGATGATGGGGATGAACGAGCCGAGGAAGACGAGGATCGCGATCGGCAGCACGATCGGCATGCCTCCCTCGAAGAACAGCCCCAGGATGAAGGCGCCGAGGCCGATGCCGACCGCGTCGATGAACGCGACGAGCACCTGCACCCGCACGAAGTTGCCGAGCGTGACCCACCCGGCGCGGGCCGCGCCGTCGGTGGCGGCCTGCGCGTTCTTCGGCAGCACGCCCACGAGCCAGCGCCAGATCCGCTGGCCGTCGGCGAGCACGAAGATGAGCGCGAAGAGCGTCAGCAGCACGCCCGCGAGGAAGTGCCCGACGGACGAGCCGACCGACAGCGCGCTCGAGAGCACGGAGGAGACGTCGTCACGGATCGTGCCGATGATGTTCGTGCCGAACCCCTGCAGATCCTGCTCGTCGATCTCGAACGGGAGCGACAGGATCCAGCCCCGCGTCTCATCCCAGAACGCGACCGCCTGCTCCTGCAGCGCCGGGTACTCGTCGCGGATCTGCGAGACCGCGAGCCAGCCGAGCGCGACGACCCCGACGAGCAGGCCCACGATCGACACCGCGACCGCGAGCCCGCGCGGCCAGCGGGCGCGCACGAGGCCGTCGACGACGGGCAGCAGCGCGGTGGTGATGAGGGCCGCGACCAGCAGCGGGATGACCACGATGCGGAAGACGACGATGAGCCAGATGACGATCGCGGCGGCCGCGGCGACGGCGACGAAGCGCCATGCCCAGGCGCCGGCGATGCGCATGCCGCGCGGCACCACCTCGTCGACCGCTCCCGAGGGCGCGTCGGGCCCCTCGGGCGTGGAGCGTCGGAGGACCATTGGTCGATCCTACGGCGCGGGACGGTCACGGCGCGGGCATGCGTCGGCGGCCGTTGCTAGCCTCCGAGGCGTGACCGCAGCCCGCATCTCCGCCGCCCAGGCGCGCCGCATCGCGATCGCCGCGGGCGGGCTCGACGGGGCGCTCCCCGGTGAGCGGGGCCGCACCGGCGCCAAGACGCTGCAGCGGGCCATCGCCCGGCTCGGCCTCCTGCAGGTCGACTCGGTGAACGTCTTCGAGCGCAGCCACTACCTGCCGCTGCTGAGCCGGCTCGGGCCCTACGACCGCACGGCGCTCGACCGGCTGCTGCACCACGACCACGGGCGGCGGCTCGGCGGCTACACCGAGTACGTCGCGCACGAGGCCGCGGTCATCGACGTCGCCGACTGGCCACTGTGGGCGTGGAAGCGGCAGCAGCCGATGCGCCCGAGCGACGAGCGGTGGGCCGCCGAGCACTCGACGCTCATCGACGGCGTGCTGTCGGAGTTCGCCGAGCGCGGGCCGATCCGGCCGAGCGAGATGGAGCATCCGGCGCACGAGCGGCTGCCGGGCGGGTGGTGGAACAAGTCGGATGCGTACTGGGCGACGGCCGTGCTCTTCCGGCGCGGCGAGCTGGTCACCGTGGGCCGCTCGCGGTTCGAGCGCCGCTACGCGGTCGCCGACGCGGTGCTGCCCGAGGCCGCGCGCGGGGAGGTCGAGCGCGGCGAGGCGCACCGGGTGCTCGTGGCGCGCGCCGCCGAGGCGTACGGCGTCGCGACGCTCGACGACCTCGCCGACTACCACCGCCTCAAGCGCGCCGAGACGCAGGAGGCGGTGGATGCGCTCGTCGACGCGGGCGAGCTCGAACCGGTGTCGGTCGAGGGCTGGGGCCGCCCCGCCTACCGGTGGGCGCGGGCGCGCAACCCCCGCCGCGTGCGCGCGACGACCCTGCTGTCGCCGTTCGACCCCATCGTCTGGCACCGCCCCCGCGCGGAGCGGCTGTGGGGCTTCGAGTACCGCATCTCGATCTACACGCCCGCGTCGCAGCGCGCGCACGGGTACTACGTGCTGCCGGTGCTGGTCGACGACGAGCTCGTCGGCCGCGTCGACCTCAAGAGCGACCGCCGAGCCGGCGTGCTGCGCGTGCAGCACGCGACCGTCGAGCCGTCGCACGCCGCGCGGGCCGGTGAGCTGGCCGAGCGGCTCGCGCCCGCGCTCGCCGAGGCGGCGGCGTGGCAGGGCCTCGGCAGCGTCGAGGTGACGGGACCGGGCACGTGGGCGCGCGAGGTCGCGGCGGCGGTGCGGCGGGGCTGACGCCGACCCCGTCCCCGCTTGGTCGAGGAGCGCGCCGGCGCAGCCCGCACGCGTCACGAGACCTGCCGCACAGCGCCCCCGGGTGGTCTCGAGACGCCGCCTGCGGCGGCTCCTCGACCAGCGGAAGGGGCCGCGCTTGGTCGAGGAGCGCGCGGGCGCAGCCCGCACGCGTCACGAGACCGGTCGCACAGCGCGACCGGGTGGTCTCGAGACGCCGCCTGCGGCGGCTCCTCGACCAGCGGAGAGCGCCCCGCTTGGTCGAGGAGCGCGCGGGCGCAGCCCGCACGCGTCACGAGACCGGGCGCACGGGGCTAGCGGGTGGTCTCGAGACGCCGCCTGCGGCGGCTCCTCGACCAGCGGGGAAGGGTCGCGCTCGCGCGGGCGGAGCCCGCACGCGTCACGAGACCAGTCGCACGCGGCTATCGGGTGGTCTCGAGACGCCGCCTGCGGCGGCTCCTCGACCAGCGGAGAGCGGTCGCGCTTGGTCGAGGAGCGCGCGGGCGGAGCCCGCACGCGTCACGAGACCAGTCGCGCGCGGCTATCGGGTGGTCTCGAGACGCCGCCTGCGGCGGCTCCTCGACCAGCGGGGGGGATGCCGGGAGGGGTCGGGTCAGAACTGGATGCGCGGCGGCTCCGCGACGGCGCCCGCCTGGTCGACCTCGAAGAACTCGCGCGGCACGCCCGCGGCGCCCTTGAACAGCGACGTCGGGAACCGGCGGCCCTTGGCGTTCAGCTCGCGCGCGCCCGTGTTGTAGTCGCGGCGGCGCGCCTGCGCCTCGTCGTCGAGCGCCGCGAGCGCGGCACGCGCATCCGCGGCCGCCGATCCCGTGGGCTGCGACCCGGCCGCCTGCACGAGCGGGCGCAGCGCCCGCTGCACCGCGGCCTCCGCCTCGGCCTTCTCCCCCGGCAGTCGAGCGCTCTCGAGCCGGCCGAAGGCATCCGCCGCCGTGCGGCGCTGCCCCTCTTCGGCGGTCGACAGCAGCGGATCGGCCACGCCGCGGCGGCGCTCGAGCGTCTCGGCGAGGGCGCTCCAGCGCGCGTCGACCGTCTCGGCGAGGCGCCGCATCGACGCGGCGGCCGAGGCCGTCCACACGACGAGGACGAGCACGACGACGACGATCGCGCCGATCGCGATCCAGAGCCAGAGGAGGGGGTCTTCCATGCCCTCCACTGTAGGACGGTCAGGCCCCGAGCACCCTGCGCGTCCACGAGCTCGCGAAGACGCGCGCGGGGTCGAGCTCGTCGCGCGCCTGGGCGAACGCGGCGAAGCCCGGGAAGCGCTGGGCGAGCTCGGGCGCCCGCAGCGAGTGCAGCTTGCCCCAGTGCGGCCGGCCGTCGTGCGCGAGCAGGATGGGCTCGACGATCTCGAACAGCGGCCGCGGATCCTCGCGCCACCACCGGTGCGCCGCGATGTAGCCGGTGTCGCGCCCGAGCGCCGTCGACAGGTGGGCGTCGTCGGCGGCGGCGGCGCGCAGCTCGAACGGGAACGTCAGCACGAGGTCGGCGCGCCGCAGCGCCCGGTCGATCTCGCGCAGCGCCTCGGGCACGGCCTCGACCGGCAGCCCGTACTCGAGCTCGCGGAACCGCACCGCGCGCGGCGCCGCGAACACCTCGTGGCTCGGCTCGACGAACCTCCCGCGCGGCAGCAGCCGCGCCGACAGCTCGTTGAGCGGCGCGGCCGTCGCGGGCACGAGCGCGCCGAGCGCGAGCAGCGCCCGGTGGCCGACGTCGGTGAGCAGCCGCTCGTCGACGAAGCGGCCGACGGCCGAGCGCGGCCGGAGCGGCCCGTCGACGCGCGTGTTCGACTTCGTCGCCGCGACCCGCGTGGCGGCGAACCAGTAGCACTCGAAGTGGTCGGTGCGCTCGAGGAGGCCCATCCAGTCGTCGAGCACGGCGTCGAGCGCCACCGTCGTCTCGACCGCGTCGAGCGCGAACGCGGGCACGCACTGCAGCGTCACGTCGACGAGCACGCCCAGCGCCCCGAGCCCCAGCCGCACGGCGGGGAGCAGGTCGGGCCGCTCCTCGTCGCTCACGCGCACGAGGCTGCCGTCGCCCGCGACGAGCGTCGCCGCGACGACGGATGCGCCGATCGAGCGGTGCGCGAGTCCCGTGCCGTGGGTGCCGGTCGAGATCGCGCCCGCGATCGTCTGCACGTCGACGTCGCCGAGGTTGTCGAGCGCCAGCCCGTGCTGCGCGAGCAGCAGCGACAGGTCGCGGATGCGCGTGCCGGCCAGCACCGTCGCCCGCCGGCGCTCGCGGTCGACGTCGAGCAGGCCGGTGAGCCCGTCGAGCCGCAGCTGCGCGTCGTCAGGCCGAGCGGCGCCCGAGAACGAGTGCCCGCTGCCGACGGGGCGCATCGTGCCGCCCCGCGCCGCGACGCGCTCGACGGCGCGGCGCACCGACTCGATCGTCCGCGGCGCGTCGACCTCGCGCGGCTCGGCCCGTTGCGACCGGGCCCAGTTCGTCCACGTCACAGCAGCGCCCTCCCCTCGCCACGGTACGTGGGGATGCTGGTCACCACCTGGTCGCCCGAGACGACGTGCAGGCGGTCGGTGCGCTCGCACAGCTCGCCGGCCTTCGCATGGCGCAGCCACACGCGGTCGCCGAGCCGCAGCCGGTCGGCGGCCTCCCCGAGCACGGGCGTCTGCACCTCGCCCGCCCCCTCGCGCGGATCGAGCCGTATGCCCTCCGGCCACGCGACGAGCGGCTGCTGGTCGGCGCCCGCGGGCCCGGAGGCGACCCAGCCGCCGCCGAGCAGCGTCACCGAGCCCGGCCCCGGCCGACGCACGACCGGCAGGGCGAACGCGAGCGCCGGCGCGGGCCGGAAGCTGCGGTAGCCGTCGAAGAGGTGGGGACCGAACAGGCCGCTGCCCGCCCCGATCTCGGTGACCGACGCATCCGCCGCCGTCGACTCGATCGATCCCGTGCCGCCGCCGTTGACGAGCTCGAGCTCGGCGACCTCGCGGACCGCGGCGATCGCGGCGCCTCGCCGCTCGCGCAGCTCGCGGCGCGAGAGCCCCTGCATGGCCCGCACCGCGGCGGCCGGCGCGAGCCCGCGCGACCGGGCGTCCTGCACGCCGGCGATCTGCGCCTCGTACGCCATCACGCCCACGAGCCGGAACCCGCGACGGTCGGCGACGGCCCGCGCGAGCGCGCGCAGCTGCTCGGGGCGGTGCTGGGGCGATCGCCGCACACCCGCCCGCAGGGGCCCCACCTCGAGCGACGCGTCGAGCTCGATCGCCACCCGCAGCTCGGGGTGGCCGGGAGCCGCGCGGTCGATCGCGTCGAGGTGCTCGACGCTGTCGACCATGAGCGTCACCCGCTCGCGCGCCAGGTCGTCGCTGGCGAGCGCGCGCAGCGCACCCCGGTCGACGGTCGGGTACCCGAGCAGCACGTCGTCGACCGTCGCGGCGAGCCAGAGCGCCTCCGGCAGCGTCGCGGCGAGCACGCCGTGCCAGCCGGGCAGGCGCAGCACCGCCTCGATCACCGGGCGGCTGCGCAGCGACTTCGTGGCCAGCCGCAGCCGCGTGCCGGCCGCGCGGCGCGCCATGTCGGCGGCGTTGTGCGCGAGCGCCTCGAGCGACAGCGCCGCGAACGGCCCGTCGAAGTGCGCGGTCGCCGCGTCGAGCCGGCGCCAGTGGCCCTCGGCGAGCCAGGGCGCCGCACCCTCGAGCCGGATCCCGCTCACGAGCGGTCGTCGATCGTGCGCCGCACGAGCGGCACGGCGGCCTCGATGAAGCGGTGGGATGCCTCGGTGTCGTGGGTGCGCAGCCAGCAGTACGTGAGGCCGTCGGTCAGGTGCAGCACGAGCGCCGCCGCGTCGCGGGCGGGCATCGCCGCGCTCGCGCCGAAGTGCTCGCGCAGGCCCTCCACCGCATCCGTCACGGCTTCGAGGTAGCGCTCCTGCACCTCGCCCGGGAGGTGCGCGAGCGAGGGCGTGCGGCTGCAGTACGCCATGATCTCCATGATCGCGAGCTCGTACTCGGGGTGCTCGAGGAACCGCTCGAACCACAGCGTGAAGATGGCGCGGATGGCGTCGTCGAGGGTCGCGCCCTCCGGCATCGCCGCCATGGTGTTCTCCTCGGGGCGCAGCGCCACGAAGGCGTAGGCCTCGCCGATCATCTCGTCGCGCGACGAGAACACGTAGTGGAAGGTCGCGAGCGGCACGCCCGCCTCGGCGACGATCGCCCGCACGGTTGCCCCGTGCATCCCCTCGCGCGCGATCACGCGCAGCCCTGCCTCAACGAGGTCCCGACGCCGCACCGCGGCCGGCTTCCGCGCCACGCGAGCTCCGTTCTGCACGCCTACTTGGACGGGCGTCCACGACAACGATACGACAGCGCCGCGCCCCTCGGAAGGGACGCGGCGCTGTCGTGTCGCGAAGAGCGGAGCCTAGGCGTCGACCTTCGGCTTCGGGCGCGACGCGAACGTCTCGAACGCCTGGCGCGGCACCTCGCGGTCGGAGAGCTCGGCGATGTCGCGACCCAGCCAGAAGTTGTTCCACCAGCCCGTGAAGACGCGGATCTTGCGCTCCCACATCGGCATCGCGAGGCCGTGGTAGCCGCGGTGCGCCAGCCAGGCCAGCGGCCCCTTGATGGCGATCTTGCCCTTCTGGAACACGCCGTTCCAGAGGCCGAGGCCCGCGACGGCGCCCTCGTTGTCGTGGATGTACTCGCGGGGCGCGTCGCCGCGCAGCACCGCGACGATGTTCTTCGCGAGCAGCTTCGCCTGGCGCACCGCGTGCTGCGCGTTGGGCACGCAGAAGCCGCCGGGGCCGGGGGTCTTCGACTTGTCGGGCACGGCCGAGACGTCGCCCGCGGTCCAGGCGTCGGGCACGACGACGCCGTCGCGTGCCACCTGCAGCGTCGCGAGCGCGGTGATGCGGCCGCGGTCGTCGAGCGGGAGGTCGGTGGCACGAACGACAGGGTTCGCCATGACGCCGGCGGTCCAGATGATGAGGTCGGAGCCGAAGCGCTCGCCCGTGGAGAGCTCGCACACGCCGTCGAGCGCGCTCTGCAGCTGCGTCTCGAGGTGCACGTCGACGCCGCGCTTGCGGAGGTCCTCGACCACCCAGTCGGCGGTCGAGGCGCTCACCTCGGGCATGATGCGGCCCATCGCCTCGACGAGGTGGAACGCGACGTCCTCGAACGCGATCTCGGGGAAGCGCGAGAGCAGGTGCGTGGCGAAGTCGCGCAGCTCGGCGATCGTCTCGATGCCGGCGAAGCCGCCGCCGACGACCACGACGGTCAGGAGGCGGTCGCGCTCGGGGCCGGCGGGCAGCGCCGCGGCCTTCGCGAAGTTCGAGATGAGGCGGTCGCGCACGGCGGCGGCCTCCTCGATCGTCTTCATGCCGATCGCCTCGTCGGCGACGCCCGGGATCGGGAAGGTGCGCGAGACGGAGCCGGCGGTCATGACGATGACGTCATACGCCATCGCGGTCGGCTCGCCGAGCTCGGGCTGGATCGTCGCGACCTTGGTCGCGTGGTCGACGTTCGTGACCTTCGCCTGCACGACGCGGGTGCGGCTCAGGTGGCGGCGCAGCGGCACGACCGCGTGGCGCGGCTCGATGGAGCCCGCGGCGACCTCCGGCAGGAACGGCAGGTAGGTCATGTACGACAGCGGATCCACGATGGTGATCTCGGCCTCGGCCTCCCCGAGCAGACGCTCGAGCCCGCGTGCGGTGTACAGGCCGGCGTAGCCGCCGCCGACGATGAGGATCTTGGTCAAAGCGCGCTTCTTCCCCGGTATCAGATGTGGATGTGGGAGCAGTCTATCGCGGGTGGGAGTCCGCGCCGGTCGCGCGCGGGCCCCGGTCCTCGGGCGGGCAGGCGCACACCTCGGGCGACCAGTCGGCGAGCGCCAGGGCGGCGTCGCCGATCGGGTTCACGCCCGGTCCGGCGGCGAGCGAGTGCGCGATCACCGCGTGCAGGCACTTCACCCGCGTCGGCATGCCGCCGGCCGAGATGCCGGCGATCTCCTCGACGTGCCCGTGGGCCTCCCGGTCGGCGAGGTACGCCGCATGGGCCGCGGCATACGCATCCGCCGTGTCCGGCTCCTCGAGCCGCCGCTGCAGCTCGGCCATCGTGCCGTCGGCCTCGAGCCGCGACGCGGAGGCGGCGGCGGCCGGATGCGTGAGGTAGTAGAAGGTGGGGAACGGCGTGCCGTCGGGCAGTCGCGGCGCCGTCACCACGACGGTCGGCGCGCCGCACGCGCAGCGGGCGCCGATGCCGAGCACGCCGCGCATCGTGCGGCCGAGCTGGGACGCCATGATCTCGAGGTCGCGCTCGGTGGCCGGGTCGATCACTGCGGCTCCCCCACCTCGGCCGGCTCGCCGAACGACGACGGCCCGTCGTCGGTCAGGCCCGCGACGAGGAACGACGTGGCGGTCGCGGCGACCCAGTCCTCGGTCGGCTGCTCGATCGTCGCCGAGGGCACGTCGGCGGAGACCGTCTCGAGCGCCGACCGGTCGTCGAGCAGCACGAAGCTCGTCTCGCCCGGGTAGACGAAGAACAGCCGGTCGCGCGCCTGCGCCTCGATGTAGGCGGGGTCGTCCCAGCGCGCCTGCTCCTGCTGCAGCGCCTCGACGTTCTCCTGCTGCGCCGTCACCTGCGCCTCGAGCGCGGCGATGTCGCGGCGCTGCTCGAGCAGCAGCCCGATGGAGGGCGCGAGCGTGACGACGCCGGCGAGGACGAGGCCGACCGCGACGAGCAGCAGCCACGACACGCGCAGCTGACCGGAGGCAGGACGGACGGAGGGCACCCGCCGAGGATATCGGCGAGTGCCCTCCGGTCGCGGCCGAACCGCGCAGGTCAGCCCTCGAAGCGCGGGAACGCGGCGGCGCCGGCGTACTCCGCGGCCTCGCCGAGGTCCTCCTCGATGCGCAGCAGCTGGTTGTACTTCGCGACGCGCTCGCTGCGGGCGGGGGCGCCCGTCTTGATCTGGCCCGCGTTCACGGCGACCGCGATGTCGGCGATCGTGGTGTCCTCGGTCTCGCCCGAGCGGTGCGAGAGCACCGACGAGTAGCCCGCCTGCGTCGCGATGCGGATCGCGTCGAAGGTCTCGGAGAGCGTGCCGATCTGGTTGACCTTCACGAGCAGCGCGTTCGCGGCGCCGCGCTCGATGCCGTCGACGAGGCGCTCGGGGTTCGTGACGAACAGGTCGTCGCCGACGATCTGCACGCGGTCGTCGAGGCGCTCGGTGATGCCGGTCCAGCCCTCCCAGTCCTCCTCGCTCATCGGGTCCTCGATCGTGACGAGCGGGTAGGAGTCGACCAGCTCGGCGAAGTAGTCGGACATGTCGGACGCCGACCGCTCCTGCCCCTCGAAGCGGTAGACGCCGTTGTCGAAGAACTCCGTCGCAGCGACGTCGAGGCCGAGCGCGATGTCGGTGCCGGGCGTGAAGCCGGCCTTCTCGATGGCCTGCACGAGCAGGTCGAGCGCCGTGCGGTTGCTCGCGAGGTCGGGCGCGAAGCCGCCCTCGTCGCCGAGGCCGGTCGAGAGGCCCTGCTCCTTGAGGATGCTCTTGAGCACGTGGTAGGTCTCCGTGCCCCAGCGCAGGCCCTCGCGGAACGACTCCGCGCCGATCGGCAGGATCATGAACTCCTGGATGTCGACGCCGGTGTCGGCGTGCGCGCCGCCGTTGATGACGTTCATCATCGGCACGGGCAGCAGGAACGCGTTCGGTCCGCCGAGGTAGCGGAACAGGGGCAGCTTCGCCGAGTCGGCGGCGGCCTTCGCGACCGCGAGCGAGACGCCGAGGATGGCGTTGGCGCCGAGGTTCTTCTTGTTGTCGCTGCCGTCGAGCTCGATGAGCGTCGCGTCGACGACGCGCTGGTCGTCGGCGGTGAGGCCCTCGATCGCCTCGGCGATCTCCTCGTTGACCGCGTCGACGGCCTGCTCGACGCCCTTGCCGGCGTAGCGGGCGCTGTCGCCGTCGCGCAGCTCGTACGCCTCGAAGGCGCCGGTGGATGCGCCGCTCGGCACCGCGGCCCGGCCGACCGAGCCGTCCGAGAGCAGCACCTCGACCTCGACGGTCGGGTTGCCGCGGGAGTCGAGGATCTCGCGCGCCTGCAGGGTGTCGATGAGTGCCACGGGTGCTCCTAGGGTTCGCAGTGGACGGCCGCTGACGAGCCTAGTCCTGGGCGCATCCCTGCACACCCGCCCGCTGCGGGCGGGGCATCTGCGCTCCCGCGCGCCCCCGCATGAGCGGCGCCTACCTGCATCGAGTGGCGCCTGCCGACATCGAGTGGCGGGTCCGGGGATCGAGTGGCGCCTCCGGACATCGAGTGGCGGGTCCGGGGATCGAGTGGCGCCCGCGGACATCGAGTGGCGCCTTCGCGACGGAATCGCGGATGTCGCCAGTGCAAGGGCCGGGCGTCACTCGATCGCGCGAACCGCCACTCGATCGCGCGGAGCGCCACTCGATCGCGCGGAGCGCCACTCGATCGCGCAGAGCGCCACTCGATCACGCAGGGCGCCACTCGATCGCGGGAAGCGCCACTCGATCGCGCGCAGCGCCACTCGATCGCGGGAGGCGCCGCGCGAGACGGCGACTCAGGCGATCGGCTTCACCTCGAGGCTCGCGGCCGAGTCGCCGGGGCGCACGAAGGCGAAGCGGGTGGCGCCGGATGCGGCGAGCTGCTCGAGCATGCCGGTCACGTTCTTCGTGCGGCGCTGCATGCGCACGGTCTCGCCCGCGGCGACGAGGTCGCGCTTGATCGCGAGCGCGTCGGCCGGCGGCGTCGCCTTGTCGACGAGGAGCGCGAGCGCATCGCGCGCGCCGCCCGCGGGCAGCTCGACGAGGTCGACGAGCCGCTCGAAGCCGAGCGAGATGCCGACCGCAGGCATGTCCTGGCCGAGGAAGCGGCCGATCATGCCGTCGTAGCGGCCGCCGCCGCCGATCGAGAACGGCAGCTCGGGGTGCGCGATCTCGAAGATCGGGCCGGTGTAGTAGCCCATGCCGCGCACGAGCGTCGGGTCGAACTCGAGGCGGATGCCGACGCGGGCGTCGAGCAGGGAGCGCACGTCGTCGAGCACGGCCGGGTCGAAGCCGTCCGGCAGCGCCGCGCCGTCGCGGATCGCGTCGAGCGTCGTGAGCAGCCGGGCGCCGTCGATGCCGCGGCTGCCCAGCTCCTCGGCCACGCCCTCGCGGCCGATCTTGTCGAGCTTGTCGACCGTGATGAGCGCGCCCTCGCGCTCGGCCTCGGGCACGCCGGCGTGCTCCAGCGCCGCGGCGAGGATGCGGCGGTCGTTGATGCGCACGAACGCGTCCGGGATGCCGAGCCGGGTCAGCGCATCCCCCGTCGCCGCGAGCAGCTCGAGCTCGGCCGCGATGCCCGGCTCGCCGGCGATGTCGATGTCGCACTGCATGAACTGGCGGAAGCGCCCGCGCTGCGGCCGCTCGGCGCGCCACACCGGCGCGATCTGGATCGCGCGGAACACCGGCGGCAGCGCCGCCCGGTGCGTGGCGATGAAGCGCGCGAGCGGCACCGTCAGGTCGAAGCGCAGCCCGAGGTCGGCCAGGTCGAGCGGCGCCGCGGCCGAGCGGAGGTCGTCGACGGCGAGGCCCCGGCGCATGACCGCGAACGCGAGCTTCTCGTTGTCGCCGCCCAGGCCCGCGTGCAGGCGCTCGGCGTCCTCGACGACGGGCGTCTCGATCTCCTCGAACCCGTGGTCCTCGTAGGCGTCCCGGATGACGCGGAGCACGCGCTCGCGGCGGCGCTTCTCGACGGGCAGGAAGTCGCGCATGCCGCGCGGCGGGTGCACCTGGGTTGCCATGGCGACCATTCTCCCGCACGGCGTGCGCGGGCCGCGCCGCCCGCGCATCCGCCGATGCCATCATGGGCTGGTGCGACGTCGCTGGCCCCTCCACGACCGCGCCGTGCCCGTCGTGGCGTGGCGGGTCGGCATCCTCCTCCTCGCCGTCTCGGCCGAGGCCTGGAACATCAAGAACATGCTCGAGTCGGGCGAGCGCGCGAGCGAGCACTTCGCGTACTTCACGGTGCAGTCGAACCTGCTGGTGATCGCCCTCATCGCGTGGATGCTGGTCGTGCCGCAGTGGCGCAGGCCCCGATGGTTCGACCACGTGCGCGGCGCGATCACCGCCTACATCGTGCTCACGGGGCTCGTCTACGCGGTGCTGCTCGCGAAGCCCGACGAGGTGTGGGCGTGGACGATCGAGTACACGAACGCCGCCCAGCACCGCTTCATCCCCTGGATGGTCGGGCTCGACTGGCTACTCGTGCCCGCCGCAGGGCGCATCCGGCTCTCGCGGGCCGCGTGGTGGATGGGCTATCCGGTGGCCTACCTGGCCGTGTCGTGGCTGCGGGGCGCCCTCGTCGACGGCTGGTTCCCCTACCCGTTCCTCGACCCGGGCGAGCACGGCGGATGGGCGGGGCTGGTGTGGCCGACGGGGCAGGTGCTCATCGCGTTCGTCGTGGGCATCTTCATCGTCGCCGGCCTCGGGCGCCTCCGCTACCGCGAGTCGGGGGTCCAGGCCGCCAGCCGCGCCCCGATCGCGTCGAGCACGAGCTCGAGGCCGTACGCGAACTCGTCGCCGTAGTCGTAGTCGCCGCCGACGACGAGCTCGTCGACCAGCTCGGCCAGGCGCGGGAACCGGCCGGCCGGCAGCGCCAGCTCGTCGACCATCGCCTCGGCGCCGCCGGGCTCGAACGGCAGGTGCTGCTCGGTGAGCGCGAAGCCGTAGACGTAGGCGTCGAGCACCGAGAAGGCGTGGGCCGCGAGCCGCAGCGGCACGCCGTCGGCCCGCAGGCACTCGAGCACCGCCTCGTGCCCCTGCATGAGCGCCTCGCCGGGGGCGCGGCGCGATTCGACGAAGCCGAGCCCCCAGGCGTGCGCCCCCATGACGGCGCGCGCGGAGTGCGCGCGACGGCGCAGGCCCTCGCGCCACGCGTCGCCGGGCCGCGGCGGCTCGATCTGGGCCATGAGCCAGCCGGCGAGCTCGTCGAGCAGGGCCTCCTTGCTCGCGACGTGGTGGTAGAGCGACATGGCCTCCACGCCGAGCTCCCGGCCGACGCTGCGCATGCTGACGCCGGCGAGCCCGTCGCGGTCGGCGACGGCGGCCGCCGCGGCGACGACGCGCTCGCGGCTGAGCGGCTCGCGGCTGCGCCGCGGTGCTCCGCTCCCCTGGCTCATGCGCCACCTCCTCGACGGGACCCTTGCGGGCTTACAACTGTAAGGCTACGCTGGCGCCAGATCGGCTTACACCTGTAAGGAGCATCGGATGCGCGCAGTGGTCATCGACCGGTACGGCCCGCCCGAGGTCGCGAGGGTCGCCGATGTCGCGGCCCCCGTGGCGGGCCCGGGCGAGGCGCTCGTGCGCGTCGCTGCGGCGACCGTGAGCTCGGGCGACGCCCGGATCCGCGGCGCGCGCTTCCCGCGCGGCTTCGCGGTGCCCGCTCGCCTCGCGCTCGGCCTGCGCGGGCCGCGCCGACGCATCCTCGGCTTCGCCCTCTCGGGCACGGTCGAGGCGGTCGGCGAGGGCGTCGAGGGGCTCGCGCCGGGCGACGCCGTGGTGTGCGCGAGCGGGCACGGCGGCCATGCCGAGCTCATCGCGCTGCGCGCCGACCGGCTCGTGCGGGTTCCCGAGGCCGTCGCGCTCGACGACGCGGCGGCCGTCGTGTTCGGCGGCACGACGGCGATGCACTTCCTGCTGGACGTCGCGAAGCTGCGCGAGGGGCAGTCGGTGCTCGTCGTCGGCGCCGCGGGCGCGGTCGGCACGAGCGCAGTGCAGGTGGCGCGGCTCACGGGCGCGCACGTGACCGCGGTCGTGAGCGCGCAGAACGCCGAGCTCGTGCGTCGGCTCGGCGCGGAGGAGGTGGTCGATCGCGCGACGACCGACGTCACCGCGCTCGGCCGGCGCTTCGACGTGGTGCTCGACGCGGTCGGCGCGCTCTCCCCCGCGAGCGGCCGGCGGCTCCTCGCCGACGGCGGCACGCTCATCCTCGTCGCCGCCACGCTCTGGCAGACCATCACGGCGCGCGGCGCGGTCAAAGCTGGGATCGCCCGCGCGCGGCGCGAGCACATCGAGCGGCTGCTCGCGCTGCTCGCGACCGGCGAGCTCGACCCGGTCGTGCAGTCGCTGCCGATGGCCGAGATCGCCCGCGCGCACGCGATCGTCGACTCCGGCCACAAGGTCGGGAACGTGGTGGTGCGGCCCTAGGGCCAGCCGCGGCGGTGCCCGCGGCCACCGCTCCCCGCCGATTGGTCACGAAGTGCTGCTCTCCCGGGGCGCAGCCGACCGATCGTGACCAATCGACCGGGGGGGCTCAGGCGCGGCCGGCCTCCTCGGCGCGGAGGCTCGCCTCGAGCTCGCGGGCGGCGGCGCGGAGCGCCCGCTCGGCGTCGAGCCCGCGGGCAGCCGCGCCGCGCACGAGCGCGAGCAGCTCGGCCCCGAGCGCCTCCTCGGTGGCCGGGCCCGTCGCATCCGACGTCGTCAGGCCCGCGCGCTCGGCGCGGCGCAGCACCTTCTCGGCGCGCGCGAGCGCGGGCAGGCCCGCCGGGATGCCGTCGAGCGCGCTGCCGCGCTCGGGCTTCTCGGCTCGCTTCAGCGCATCCCAGTTCGCCACGACGTCGTCGACGCCCGTGACGGCGACGTCGGCGAAGACGTGCGGATGCCGCCGGCGCAGCTTCTCGGCGAGCCCGCGCGCGACGTCGTCGAGGTCGAAGCGGCCCTCGGCGCGGGCGATGTCGGCGTGGAAGACGACCTGCAGCAGTACGTCGCCGAGCTCCTCGCGCAGGTGGGCGTCGTCGGCGTCGCCCGCCTCGATCGCCTCGGCGAGCTCATGCGCCTCCTCGATGAGGAAGGGCACGAGCGACGCGTGCGTCTGCTCGGCGTCCCACGGGCAGCCTCCGGGCGCCCGCAGCCGCGCCATGACGGCGACGAGGTCGTCGAGGGCGCTCACGCCGTGCGCTCCCCCGCCGGCTCCCCGGCAGGCCGCTCGGCCTGGTCGTCGGCCGGCCTGGGCGGCGGGAAGATCGCCGTCAGCAGCGCATCCACCCACGCGATGAGCTCGGCATCGGGCAGCGGCTCCGCCTGCGTGCCGGCGAGCCGGCCGCCGCCGGCCGTGGGGATCGGCACGACGAGCGTCTTCGCGGTCTCGTTGACCTTCGCGCCCGGATACATGCGCCGCAGCCGCAGCTGCACCGAGTCGGCGAGCTCGGCGGGGCCGATGCGCAGGTTCGGCCCGACCGTGATGACCTCCGAGAGCTTCGCGCGCTGCGCCTTGCGCCGCAGCCGCGCCATGGCGACGAGCGCCGTCACCTGCGCCGGCGGCGGGCCGTAGCGGTCGCGCAGCTCCTCGAGCACGTGGTCGATCGACTCGTCGTCGCGCGCCGACGCCGCGGACGACAGCTTCTGGTACGCCTCGAGGCGCAGGCGCTCCGAGTCGACGTAGTCCTCGGGGATCACCGCGTCGACCGGCAGCTCGAGCCGCAGCTCGCGCGGCCCCTCGTCCTCCTCGCCGCGGAAGACCGCGACGGCCTCGCCCACCATGCGCAGGTACAGGTCGAAGCCGACGCCGGCGATGTGGCCCGACTGCTCGCCGCCCAGGAGATTGCCGGCGCCGCGGATCTCGAGGTCCTTGAGCGCCACCTGCATGCCCGCGCCGAGCTCGTTGTGCACGGCGATCGTCTCGAGCCGGTCGTGCGCGGTCTCGGACAGCGGCGTCTCGGCGTCGTAGAGGAAGTACGCGTAGGCGCGCTCGCGGCCGCGGCCGACGCGCCCGCGCAGCTGGTGCAGCTGGCTGAGCCCGTAGCGCTCGGCGCGATCGACGATGAGCGTGTTGGCGTTGGGGATGTCGAGGCCGGTCTCGACGATGGTGGTGGAGACGAGCACGTCGTACTGCTTCTCCCAGAAGTCGACGATCACCCGCTCGAGCGCCGTCTCCGGCATCTTGCCGTGCGCGACGCCGATGCGCGCCTCGGGCACGAGCTCGGCGAGCTGCGCCGCGACCTTGTTGATCGACGAGACCCGGTTGTGCACGAAGAACACCTGGCCCTCGCGCAGCAGCTCGCGGCGGATCGCCGCAGCCACCTGCTGCTCGTTGTACGCGCCGACGAAGGTGAGCACCGGATGCCGCGCCTCGGGCGGCGTCGCGAGCGTCGACATCTCGCGGATGCCCGTGACCGCCATCTCGAGCGTGCGAGGGATGGGCGTCGCCGACATCGCGAGCACGTCGACGTTGGTCTTCAGCGCCTTGAGCTGCTCCTTGTGCTCGACGCCGAAGCGCTGCTCCTCGTCGATGATGACGAGCCCGAGCTCCTTGAAGCGGATGCGGTCGGAGAGGATGCGGTGGGTGCCGATCACGACGTCGACGGTGCCGTCGGCGAGGCCCGCGATCGTCTCGCGCACCTCCTTGTCGGTCTGGAAGCGGCTGAGGGCGCGCACGTGCACCGGGAATCCGGCGAAGCGCGACGCGAACGTCTCGAAGTGCTGCCGCACGAGCAGCGTCGTCGGCACGAGCACCGCGACCTGCGCGCCGTCCTGCACCGCCTTGAACGCGGCGCGCACGGCGACCTCGGTCTTGCCGTAGCCGACGTCGCCCGAGAGCAGCCGGTCCATCGGCACCGAGCGCTCCATGTCGCGCTTCACCTCGTCGATGGTCGTCAGCTGGTCGGGCGTCTCGGCATACGGGAACGCGTCCTCGAGCTCGCGCTGCCACGGGCTGTCGGGACCGAACGCGCGGCCCTTCGACGCCATCCGCGCCGAGTAGAGCTGCACGAGCTCGACCGCGATCTCGCGCACGGCCTTCCTGGCCTTCGCCTTCGACTGCTGCCAGTCGCTGCCGCCCATCTTCGACAGCTGGGGCGACTCGCCGCCGACGTAGCGGCTCAGCTGGTCGAGCTGGTCGGTGGGCACCGAGAGCCGGTCGCCGGGGTGGCCGCGCTTCGAGGGCGCGTACTCGATGACGAGGTACTCGCGGGTCGTCTTCACGGGGCTGCGCCCGCCGGTGGAGACGGTGCGCTGCGTGAGCTCGACGAAGCGGCCGACGCCGTGCGTGTCGTGCACGACGTAGTCGCCGGGCTTCAGCTGGAGCGGGTCGACGACCGAGCGGCGCCGCGTGGCGAGCCGCCGCGACTGGCGCTGGTCGACGCCGACGGCGCGGCCGAAGAACTCCGCCTCGCTGACGAGCTCGAGCCGCTCCTCGGGCAGCGAGAAGCCGTGCTCGACCGACGCCTGCGTGACGTGCACGACGCCCGGCTCGAGCTCGGCGGGCAGCGCCTCCACCTCGCGGGCGGCGAGGCCGTGCTCGCCCAGCACCTGCGTGGCGCGCTCGACCATGCCGTGCCCGGCGGCGGCGACGACGATGCGCCAGCCCTCGCGGGCGCGCTCGCGCAGGTGCTCGACCGCGCCGTCGGCCTGCCCCGCGAAGCTCGGCACGGCATCCGCCTCGAGGGCAGTGACGTCGTCGCCCCCGCGCAGCACCGAGAACGTCCACCAGGGCGCGCGCACCGACTCGCGCAGCTCGTCGAGGTCGAGGAACCCGCCCGCCAGGTCGACGGGCGCCTCGCCGCCGGCGGTCGCGGCGCTCCACGCGGCCTCGAGGAACTCGTGGTTCGTCTCGTTGAGGCTCGCGACGCGGTCGCGGATGCGCTCGGGCCCGAGCACGAGCACGCCCGCGTCTGGCAGGTAGTGCGTGATGGGGACGAGCCGCGGCAGCAGGGCCGGCGCGAGCGACTCCATGCCCTCCACGGGCATCCCCTCGGCGATCTTCTCGAGCATCTGCTGGATGCCCGGGAACTCGGGGGCGAGCTGGCGGGCCCGCTGCCGCACCGGCTCGGTCAGCAGCAGCTCGCGAGTGGGCGGCAGCACGATGCGCTCGATCGGCTCGGCGTCGGAGCGCTGGTCGGCGACGTGGAACCAGCGCATCTGCTCGACCTCGTCGCCGAAGAGCTCGATGCGCACCGGGTGGTCGTCGGCGGGCGCGAAGACGTCGACGATGCCGCCGCGCACCGCGAACTCGCCACGGCGGGTGACCATGTCGACCCGCGCGTAGGCGAGGTCGCCGAGGTGCCGCGAGAGCGCCGCGAGGTCGATGCCGCGCGCACCCGCGACGAGCTCGATCGGCTGCACCGACAGCAGGTTGTCGGCGACAGGCTGCAGCGCGGCGCGCACCGAGGCGATCACGATCGTCGGGCGGGAGCCGTCGCGCTCGGCGACGGCGCGGAGCGTGGCGCCGCGCCTGCCGACGGTCTCGGCGGACGGGCTCAGCCGCTCGTGCGGCAGCGTCTCCCACGCGGGCAGGTCGAGCAGCTCGGCCTCGGGCAGCCACGCGGCGAGGTCGTCGCGCACCGCCTCCGCCTCGCGGCGGGTCGCGGTGATGACGAGCAGCGGCCGCTCGTGGGCGTTCGCGATCGACGCCGCGACGGGCGCGCGCATCGCCTCGATGCCGGTGAGCGCGCCCCCGCGGCTCGCCTCGACGACCGGGGCGAGCGCGCCGCGCTCGAGCAGCTCGAGCAGCGGCCGGAGGCTCACGAGGTCATGACGACCGCGCCGGAGGCGTCGGTCACCTCGAGCCGCCATCCCTGGTCGTTCGCCTCGTAGTCGGGCAGCACGAGCGCGAACACGGAGGGGGCGTCGTCGGCCTCGCGCTCGCCGGCAGTGAGCGGGAGGCTCTCGCCGTACCAGCTGAGGGTCGCGGCGGTGCCCTCGGGCGGCCCGATGACGAGCAGCATCGCCGGTTCGAGCGGGTCGTCCCAGCACATGAGCGGCCCGGAGCCGAGGCACGAGTGGATCATGCGGCCCTCGGGCGTCTCGAGGATGAGGTCGGTGAGCCCCGACTCGGGGCTGCGGTCGGACCAGAGCTCGGATCCGTCGTCGAGCGTGGCGGCGAGCTCGTAGCCGTTCGGGCCCTGCGCCTCGGCGGGCGCCTCGGGGTCGCCGCTCGCGCAGCCGACGAGCACGAGGCTCGCCGCGATGAGGGCTGCGGCTCGCAGGGCGGTTCGGCGCACGGGCGCACTCCTTCCGATTCGGCTCCCCATGCTACGGGGCGTGGATGCGCTGCTGCGCCTCCAGGAAGCCCTCGGCGATGATCCGCTCGACGGCGTCGGCGCCGAGCTGCACGAGCAGGTCGGCCTCGTCCTGCTCGGCCTTCGCGAAGGGCCGGAGCACGAAGTCGGCGGCGTCCTGCCTGCCGGGCGGACGGCCGATCCCGAGCCGCACCCGCAGCACGTCGCCGCCGCGTGCGGCGATGATGTCGCGCATGCCGTTGTGGCCGCCGTGGCCGCCGCCCTGCTTGAGGCGCACGGTGCCGAGCGGCAGGTCGAGCTCGTCGTGCAGGACGATGACGTGGTCGGGCTCGACGCCGTACCAGTCCATGAGCTTCGCGACCGGGCCGCCGGAGCGGTTCATCCAGCTGGTGGGGAACGCGGTGACGACCTTCGGGCCGCCGATGATGCGCGACTCGGCGACGAGCGCCTCGGCGCGGCCGTGGCGCTTCGGCGTCGCGCCGGCGCGCCGCTCGACCTCGGCGAGCGCCATCTGGCCGATGTTGTGGCGCGTGCGCGCGTAGTCGGGCCCGGGATTCCCGAGCCCGACCACGAGCCACGTCTGCGCCACGGAGCGCTCCTCGCGGACTACTCGGCCGACTCGCCCTCGGCCGACTCCTCGGACTCGCCCTCAGCCTCGGCCTCGGCCGTCTCGCCCTCGGCGGGCGCGGCGTCCTCGTCCTCGAGCACGGGGGCCGCGGGCACGATGATGCCGACGACGAGCGCCTCGGGGTCGGTGAGCAGCGTGGCGCCCTTGGGGAGCTCGACCTGGCCGGCGAGCACGTGCGCGCCCTCCTCGAGGCCCTCGATGGAGACCGTGATGGAGTCGGGGATGTGCAGGGCCTCGACCTCGATGGAGATGGAGGTCGACTCGAAGTTGGTGATGGTGCCGGGGGCCGACTCGCCCTCGAGGTGCACGGGCACGTCCACCGTGACCTTCTCGCCGCGCTGGACGATGACGAGGTCGAGGTGCTCGATCGCCTGCACGCCCTGGAGGACGGGGTTGCGCTGGATGTCCTTCACGAGCGCGAGCTGCGACGAGCCCTCGATCTGCAGGTCGAGCACCGCGTTCGAGCGGCGCACGAGCATGAAGACGTCGTGCGCGTCGAAGGTGAGGTGCTGCGGCTCGGTGCCGTGGCCGTAGAGGACCGCGGGGACCTTGCCGGCGGCGCGCAGCTTGCGGGCCGCGCCCTTGCCGAAGGACGAGCGGATCTCGCTGGAGAGCTTGTTGTCGTCGGTGCTCATGGAAGTGCTCCTCGTGGGCCGGGGCCCGTCAGTGTGTGTCGACTCGAACGCGCGAGGCGTGAGGACTGCGCCTGTTGGAGACTGTGTCCGCTGCTGCCACCGCGTCGATCACGGATGCCGATGCACCCCTCGCCGAAGTTCAGCCTCAGACTCTACAGCACCGGGGGCCCCTCGCGAGGCCCCCGGTGCTGCACAGCGCGATCCGCGGTCAGCCGAACAGGCCGCCGACCAGGAAGATCGCGTAGCTGATCACGAAGCCGATGATGGCCATGAGGCCCTGCGCGACCGTCCAGGTCTTCAGCGTCGTCTTCACGTCGAGGCCGAAGAACTTGCTGACGAGCCAGAAGCCCGAGTCGTTCACGTGGCTGAAGCCGACCGAGCCTGCCGCGGTCGCGAGCACGATCGCCGCGACCTCGACGGGGTTGAAGCCGCCGTTCACGACCACGCCCGCCATGAGCGACGCGGCGGTCGTGAGGGCGACCGTCGCCGAGCCCTGCGCGATGCGCACGATGAGCGAGATGAGGAACGCGGCGACGATGACGGGCATGCCGATCGAGTTGAGCGAGTCGGCGATCGCGTCGCCGATGCCGGTGACGCGCAGCACGCCGCCGAACATGCCGCCGGCGCCGGTGACGAGCACGACGGAGGCGATCGGCCCGAGGGCGCTGTCTGCGACCTTGTCGATGAGGCTGCCGGACTTGCCCATGCCCCAGCCGAGGAGCCACATCGAGACGAGCACCGTGATGAGCAGCGCGATGGGCGTCTCGCCGAGCGTGCGCAGCAGCGCGACGACCGGCTCGGCCTTGAAGGCGTCAGGGTCGTCGGTGGTCGAGGCGTACATGTTGAGGCCGGTGTTCATGAGGATGAGCACGAGCGGCAGCGCGAGCAGCAGCATGATCTTGCCGAACGACGGGTTCGACTCCATCTCGCGGTCCTCGTCGGGGGTGCCGTCGAGGATCGTGGGCACCGCGATGTCGTACTTGCGGCCGACCCAGCCGCCGAAGAGCACGCCGACGAGGTACCAGACGGGGATCGCGACGACGAGGCCGAGGATGAGCACGAGGCCGACGTCGGCGCCGAGGATGGCGGATGCCGAGACGGGGCCCGGGTGCGGCGGCACGAAGATGTGCATGGAGCTGAAGGCGAGCGCCGCGGGGAACGCGACGGTCAGCAGCGATCCGCCGAGGCGGCGCGCCACGGCGTAGATGATCGGCATCATGACGACGAGGCCGGCGTCGAAGAAGATCGGGAAGCCCATCAGCAGGCTCGCGACGCCGACGGCCATCGCGGCCCGCTGCTCGCCGAAGCGCGCGATGAGCTTGTCGGTGAGCACGCGCGCGCCGCCGGAGGTCTCGATCATGCGGCCGAGCATCGCGCCGAGCGCGACGAGCAGCATGACGTTGCCGAGCGTCGGGTTGAAGCCGAAGGCGATGGCCTCGAGCAGGCGGTTGAAGGGGATGCCGGCGGCGATCGCCGTCAGCAGGCTCGTGATCATCAGCGCGACGAACGCGTGGATCCGGAAGGCCATGATGAGCACGAGCAGCAGGGCGATGCCCGCGGCTGCGAGCAGCAGCAGACCTCCCGTGCCGAGCTCCCAGTTGAGGACGAGGTCATCCATCGGTGTCTCCTGTGTGTGGGGTGGTGCGGTGGGGACGCAGTGGGGTCCGACTGCGGCGGTGGGACAGGTGCGGGCGGGTCAGGCGCGCGGGAGGTCGATCGCGCCGGTGAGCGCGGCGCCGGGGCCCGGCTCGACGCGGCGGCCGGCCGCGCGGCCGATGAGGATGCGCGTCACCTCGTCGACGATCGCCGCCGGGGTCTGCTCGACCGAGATGACGATGCCGCGCTCCCAGTCGGCGAGCGGCTCGAGGGTCTCGAGCTGGCTCGTGAGCAGGGTCGTCGGCATGAACTCGTGGTCGCGGTGCGCGAGGCGGTCGGCGAGGAGGCCCTGCTCACCCGACAGGTGCACGAAGACGAGCTCCTGGTCGCTCGAGCGCAGCAGCTCGCGGTACCAGCGCTTGAGCGCCGAGCACGCGACGATCGTCACCCGGCCGGCGGCACGACCGTCGGCGATCGTCTGGCCGATCGTCTTCAGCCACGGCACGCGGTCCTCGTCGGTGAGCGGCGTGCCCGCGGCCATCTTGGCCTTGTTGGCCGGCGGGTGCAGGTCGTCGCCGTCGACGAAGTCGATGTTCAGCCGCTCCGCGAGCGCCTGCCCGATCGTCGACTTCCCCGAGCCCTGCACGCCCATGATGATCATCGACGGGTAGCGCGTCTCGCTCATCGCCCTGCTCCTTCGTCAGTCTCGGCCGCGAACGTCAGCAGCACCTTCGAGGATACGGATGCGTCGCGAGCGAGCTCGAGCGCCACGGCGCCCTGCTCGATCGGCAGCTCGTGGCTGATGACCGCCTCCGCGTCGAGCGAGCCGTCGGCGAGCGCGGCGAGCACCTCGTCGATCTCGTCGTTGAACCGGAACGAGCCGACGAGCGTCAGCTCGCGCGTGATGGCGCTCGCCATCGGCACCGGCACGTCACCGGCGCGCTGGAGGCCCAGCAGCACGACGGTGCCGCCGCGGCGCGCGCCGCTGATCGCGGCGGCGAGGCCCGGCACGGTGCCCGACGACTCGATGACCACGTCGGCGTGCACGGCCGCGATGCCCTCGGCATCCGCCGCGTCGAGGGCGCGGGCGCCGAGCCGCTCGGCCAGCGCGCGCGGATGCGGGTGGAGGTCGGTCGCGATGACCTCGGCCGCGCCGTGGTGGCGCGCGACGGCGACCGCGAGCGCGCCGATCGGACCGGTGCCGATCACGAGCACGCGGCGGCCGGCGATGTCGCCCGCCTGGCCGACGCCGTGCCAGGCGACGGCGGCGGGCTCGGCGAGCGCCGCGAGGCGCAGCGGCAGCCCGGCCGGGATCGAGCGCAGCATGCGGGCGGGCAGCGCGACGCGCCGCGCGAACGCGCCGTGCGTGTGCGGCATGCGCGCCGCGGAGCCGAGGTAGGTGCCGGCGGGGCTGAGGTTCGGCCGGTCGGCCGGGTAGGGCGCCGAGCCGTCGTCGACGGGCGTCGCGGGGTGCACGGCGACGCGCTGCCCCGCCGCGGGGCCCGTGCCGTCGGCGGCGGCGGCGAGCACCGTGCCGACGATCTCGTGCCCGAGCACCATCGGCTCGCGGAGGATCGAGGCGCCCGCGGCGCCGTGCAGCCAGTAGTGCAGGTCGGAGCCGCAGATGCCGCCGTAGGCGATCTCGACGACCGCCTCGTCCGGCGCGGGCTGCGGCTCGGGCAGGGCCTCGACGCGCACGTCGCCCTTCGCGTGGGCCACCAGGGCCAGGTTCTCGCTCAACTCGTGCTCCTCAGACGACCGCGGTCATGCCGCCGTCGACGTAGATGGTCTGGCCGTTGACGAAGGCGCTCGCGTCGCTCGCGAGGAAGACGAGGGTGCCGACGAGATCCTCGACGCGGCCCCAGCGGCCCGCGGGCGTGCGCTGGGCGACCCAGGCCGAGAACTCGGGGTCGTCGACGAGCCGCTGCGTCAGCTCGGTGGCGAAGTAGCCGGGCGCGAGCGCGTTGACGCTGATGCCGTGCGGCGCGAGGTCGGCGCAGAGGCCCTTCGTGAGCATCACGATCGCGCCCTTGGTCGCGCTGTAGGGCGCGATCGAGGGGCGCGCGAGCTGCGACTGCACGCTGCCGATCGAGACGATGCGGCCCGAGCCGCGCTCGACCATGCCGCGGGCGACGCGGCGCGAGAGCAGGAACGCGCTCGTGAGGTTGGTGGCGACGAGGTCGTGCCAGTCCTCGTCGGTGAACTCCGTGATCGGGGCGCGGCGCTGGATGCCGGCGTTGTTCACGAGGATGTCGGGCGTGCCGAGCCGCTCCTCGACCTCGGCGATCCCGGCGTCGACGGCCGACGCATCCGTCACGTCGAAGGTCGCGACGTGCGCCTCGCGGCCCGTCGCGGCTGCGATCTCGGCGGCGGCGCGCTCGGCCTTCGCGCGGTCGCGGCCGTGCACGACGACCGTCGCCCCCGCCTCGGCCAGCCCTTGCGCGAGCGCGCGGCCGATGCCCTGGCTGGAGCCGGTGACGAGCGCCGTGCGCCCCGTCAGGTCGAACAGGGCGGGGCCGGTGCTCGGCATCAGTAGAACTCCTTGGTGTCCATCACGTTCTCGAGCGGTGCGCCGTCGAGCAGGCGGGTGGCGTTCGCGGCGAACAGCTCGGCGATGCGCCGCGGCTCCTGGGTCGAGAGCGCCGCGGTGTGCGGGCTGAGCAGCACGCCCGGGTGCGACCACAGCCGGCTCTCGTCGGGCAGCGGCTCGACGGCGGTGACGTCGAGCGCGGCGAAGCCGATGCGGCCGTCGTCGAGGGCGTCGAGCAGCGCGGCCTCGTCGACGACGGAGCCGCGGCCGACGTTCACGAGGATCGTGTCGGGGCGCACGGCGGCGAGCACCTCGGCGCCGACGAGGCCCTCGGTGCGTTCGGTTCCCGGCAGCGTCACGACGATCGCGTCGACCTCGGCGGCAGCCTCCGCGAGGTCGTCGATGTGCACGAGGCGGTCGACGTGCGCGACCGGCTCGCCGCGCCGCGTCGTGCCCCACACGGTCGCGCCGAGCCCGGCGAAGCGCTCGGCGACGACCTTGCCGATGCCGCCGAGGCCGACGACGAGCACCGTCATCTCGCCGACGTGCCGCATGATGCGGCGGCCGTCGCCCCACGTGCGGCTCGCCTGGTCGGCCTCGAGGCGGCGGAGCCCCTTGGCGCCGGCGAGCACGCCGAAGAGGGCCCACTCGGCGAGCGTCGTCGCGTGCATGCCTGCGCTCGTGGTGACGGCGACGCGCTCGAGCTCGTCCTGCGTGAGCTGCGCCTTCCGCACCTGGCCGCCGCCGCCCGCGGCGGTCGTGTGCACCCAGCGCAGGCGCGGGTTCGCGCGCACGCTGCGGGCGAGCGCGGCCGGGTCGACGTCGGGCAGCCCGAAGAGCGCGTCGGCGCCGTCGAGCAGCGCCTCGAAGGCGGCCTGCTGCTCGGGCGTGCGCTCCCAGTCGGGGTCGCCCTCCCAGTCGCCGCTCCACCGCCAGGGGCGGGTGAGCGCGGGGTCGCGCAGCAGCTCGACGCGGGGCTCCAGGGCCCGGATGCGGTCGGCGGATGCGTCGTCGAGGGTCACCGCGACGGCGACCTTCAGGGTGTGCTCGGGCATGGCTGTCCTCCGAAATCAGACTACCCGGGCGGCATGCCCTCGCCGGGCCCGTCAGCGCGCGCGGAGCCGCGGCCCGAGCTCGTCGGCGAAGAACGCGAAGAACGCGTCGGGGTCGGGGCCGCCGTCCATGAGGGCCAGGTGGTCGAAGCCCGCGTCGGCGAACTCGCCGAACGCCTCGACGTGCCGCTCGACGTCGGGACCGCACGCGAACGCATCCGCCATGTCCTCGACCCGCACGTGCTGCGTGGCCTGGTCGAACGCGGTCGGGTCGGGCAGCTCGGCGAGCACCTTCCAGCCGAGCGGGCCGAACCGGAAGCGCGCGTGGGCGGCCTCGGCGCCGGCGCGCTCGTCGGGCGCGAACGCCGTCGGGACCTCGGCGTAGCGCGGGCCGGAGCCGCCCGCTCGCTGCCACGCCTCGATGAGCGACGCGTCGGGGTCGGTCGCGAAGAGCCCGTCGCCGAGCTCGGCCGCGAGCGCCGCCGACTGCGGGCCGCCGGCCGCGACGACGATCTCGGGGAGCGCGTCAGGGAGGTCGTAGACGCGCGCGTCCTGCAGCTGCAGGAAGTCGCCGCGGTAGGAGTGGGTGCCGCCCGACCACAGCAGCCGGATGATCTCGAGCGCCTCGCGCAGGCGCCGGTGGCGGTCGCCCACCTCGGGCCAGCCCTGCCCGACGATGCGCTCGCTGAGCCGCTCGCCCGCGCCGATGCCGAGCGTGAAGCGGCCGTCGGAGATGATCTGCAGCGTCGCCGCCGCCTGGGCGATGATCGCCGGGTGGTACCGGATCGACGGGCACGTGACGCCCGTCGCGAGCCGCAGCGTGTCGGTCCTGGCGGCGATCGCCGACAGGATCGCCCACGCGAACGGCGAGTGCTGGTGCTCGGGCAGCCAGGGGTGGAAGTGGTCGCTGATCTCGACGAAGTCGAAGCCGGCGCGCTCGGCCTCGACGGCGCGGCGGATCAGCTCCTTCGGGGCGACGTCCTCGGCGAAGAGCTTGTATCCGATCTGCATGCCCCGACGGTAGGAGCCGCGCCTGGGCGCGCGGTGGGCGCGGTGCGGCTCAGAGGGGCTCAGTGCACGGCGGCCGTCGTGGCGGTGCGGATGCGGTAGACGCTCGTGGTCGCGGCGATCCACAGCCAGCCGTCGTCGCCGAAGCAGAGGTTGGCGACCGTCTCGGGCACCGGCACGTGCGCGAGCCGCGCGCCGTCGGGCGCGATGACGTGCACGCCGTCGGCGCTCGACGACCAGATGCGGCCCTCGGCGTCGACCGCGATGCCGTCGGGCGTGCCGGCGTCCATCGCGAAGAGGCGGCGCCCGTCCACCGCACGCGCGTCGGCCCCGGAGCCCTCGATCCGGTAGGCGCGGATCGTGCTCGCCTCCGGCGTCTCGTCCTCCCCCGCCGACTCCGTCACGTAGAGCGTCGCGAGGTCGGGGCTGAAGGCGATGCCGTTGGGCCGGGCCATGTCGGTGACCACCGCGCGGATCCCGTCGTCGGCGCTCCAGCGGAAGACGAAGCATCCGCCGTACTCCTGCTCGCCGGGGTGGCCCTCCTCGGGCTTCTCGATGCCGTAGGGCGGGTCGGTGAACCAGACGGAGCCGTCGGGGTGCACGGCGACGTCGTTGGGCGAGTTGAGGCGGTGCCCCTCGAAGCGGTCGACGAGCACGCGCACGTCGCCGTCGGCCTCGAGCTCGACGGCGCGGCGGCCGTGCGAGCACTGCACCACGCCGCCGAGGCCGAGGGCCCGCCCGTTGGTGAACTCCACCCCGGTGCGGTGCTCGCGCATCCGCCCGGCCTCGTCGACCTCGAGGATGCGATCGCCGTGGATGTCGCTCCAGCGCAGCACGCGCTCGCCGGGCAGCCACAGCGGCCCCTCGCTCCAGGAGGCGCCCGTGGCCATGCGCTCGAGGTGCGCCCCGGGGGCGAGCAGGTGGGACGGGTCGTGCGGAGCGGAGGTGTCCATGCCGCCATGCAACCAGGCGCGGCTCCTCGTCAGCCGAGCACGGGGCGCCGCGCATGCGCGAGCGCATAGCCTGGAGCGAGACCCTCGAGAGGAACTCCCGCCATGCCCCAAGCCAACATCGCCGTCGTCGGCCTCGCCGTGATGGGCTCGAACCTCGCCCGCAACCTCGCCAGCCGCGAGGGCAACACCGTCGCCGTCTACAACCGCACCACCGCGAAGACCGACGACCTCATCGCCGCGCACCCCGAGGCCGGCTTCGTGAAGGCCGCCACGATGCAGGAGCTGGCCGACTCGCTCCAGCGGCCGCGCACCGCGATCATCATGGTCAAGGCCGGCCGCGCCACCGACGCCGTCATCGACGAGCTCGTGAGCGTCTTCGAGCCGGGCGACATCATCGTCGACGGCGGCAACGCGCTCTTCACCGACACCATCCGCCGCGAGGCCGCCGTGCGCGAGACCGGCCTCCACTTCGTCGGCTGCGGCATCTCGGGCGGCGAGGAGGGCGCGCTCAACGGCCCGTCGCTCATGCCCGGCGGCACGGCCGAGTCGTACGAGACGCTCGGCCCGATCCTCACCGGCATCGCCGCGGTCGCCGAGGGCGAGCCCTGCGTCACGCACGTCGGCACCGACGGCGCCGGCCACTTCGTGAAGATGGTGCACAACGGCATCGAGTACGCCGACATGCAGCTCATCGCCGAGGCCTACGACCTCATCCGCCGCGGCACGGGCAAGTCCCCGGCCGAGATCGCCGACGTCTTCGACGAGTGGAACCGGGGCGAGCTCGAGTCGTACCTCATCGAGATCACCGCCGAGGTGCTGCGCCAGGTCGACGCCGCGACCGGCCAGCCGCTCGTCGACGTCATCCTCGACGCCGCCGGCGCCAAGGGCACTGGCGCCTGGACGGTGCAGACCGCTCTCGACCTCGGCGTGCCCGTCTCCGGCATCGCCGAGGCCGTCTTCGCCCGCTCGCTCTCCTCGCGGCTCGCGCAGCGCGCCGCCGCCTCCGACCTCCCCGGCCCCGCCGAGGCGTGGCAGGTCGACGACGCGGATGCGTTCATCGAGGACGTGCGGAAGGCCCTGTTCGCGTCGAAGATCGTCGCCTACTCGCAGGGCTTCGACGAGATCGTCGCCGCCGCCGAGGAGCACGGCTGGGACATCAGGAAGGGCGAGGTCGCCCGCATCTGGCGCGCCGGCTGCATCATCCGCGCTCGCTTCCTCAACGACATCACCGACGCCTACGCCGCAGACCCCGACCTGCCCGCGCTCATTCTCGCGCCGTACTTCCGCGACGCGATGGCCGAGACGCAGGAGGCGTGGCGCCGCGTGGTCGTCGCGGCTGCGCAGGCGGGCATCCCGTCGCCGGCCTTCTCGTCGAGCCTCGCCTACTACGACGGGCTCCGGGCCGACCGGCTGCCGGCCGCGCTCGTGCAGGGACAGCGCGACTTCTTCGGCGCGCACACCTACCGCCGGGTCGACCGCGAGGGCACCTTCCACACCCAGTGGTCGGGCGACCGCACCGAGGTCGAGGCGGTCGACACGCACTGACCGTGGCACGACGGAGGGCCGCTCCCTGCCGGGGGCGGCCCTCCGTCGTCCGTGCAGCGCGTCAGCGCCGTCCGAGTCAGGCGCTCGCGAGCTCCAGCCCGAGCGCCTCGGCGACCCCGGCGTGCTCGATGCGGCCCGCGCGCACATTCAGGCCCTTCGCGAGCGCCGCGTCCTGCGCGAGCGCGGCATCCGTGCCGAGGTCCGCGAGCCGCAGCACGTACGGCAGGGTCGCGTTCGTCAGCGCTCGGGTGGAGGTCTCCGGCACAGCCCCGGGCATGTTGGCGACGCAGTAGTAGAGCGATTCGTGCACCGGGAAGGTGGGCGCGTCGTGCGTGGTCGGGCGCGAGCCCTCGAAGCAGCCGCCCTGGTCGATCGCGATGTCGACGAGCACCGAGCCGGGCCGCATGGCGCGCACCATGTCGTCGGTGACGAGCTTCGGCGCGGCGGCGCCCGGGATGAGCACCGACCCGATCACGAGGTCGGCGTCGGCGAGCTGCTCGGCGATCTCGAGCCGCGAGGAGTGACGGGTCTGGATGCTCGTGCCGAACGAGGCCTCGAGCTGCCGCAGGCGCGGCAGCGACAGGTCGATCACGGTCACGTCGGCGCCGAGGCCGACGGCGTTGCGCGCGGCGTGCTCGCCCGCGACGCCGCCGCCGAGCACGACCACCTTCGCGCGGCGCGTGCCGGGCACGCCGCCGAGCAGGGTGCCGCGGCCGCCCGCCGGGCCCATGAGGTGGAAGGCGCCCATCGCGATCGAGAGGCGGCCGGCGACCTCGCTCATCGGCGCGAGCAGCGGCAGCGAGCCGTCCGGCAGCTGCACCGTCTCGTAGGCGATCGCGATCGTGCCCGCGTCGAGCAGCGCACGCGCGCAGTCGGGCGCTGCCGCGAGGTGCAGGTAGGTGAAGACGGTCTGGCCCTCGCGCATGCGGGGGAACTCGGGCGCGATCGGCTCCTTGACCTTGAGCAGCAGGTCGCCCTTCGCCCATGCGTCGTCGGCGTCGGCGGCGAGCCGCGCGCCGGCCGCGACGAACTCCTCGTCGGGGATGCGGGACCCGAGGCCTGCGCCCGACTGCACCCACACCTCGTGGCCGCGGCGCACGAGCGCGTCGACACCCGCGGGCGTGATGGCGACCCGCTGCTCGTGGGGCTTGATCTCGGTGGGGACGGCGATGCGCATGGGAGACCTCTCGTCTGGTTGCATCGATCATGGGAGAGGATCCCGCGATGCCGCGCGCTCGCCGAAGCATTCGTCGATGGATCGGCGCAACTGGTGGAAAGATGCAGGCATGACTCCCGCAACGCCCCCCGAGCCGAAGCCGTCGCAGCCCGCCGACGGGCTCGACCCGGTCGACCATGAGCTCGTCGCCGCGCTGCGGGCCGACGCGCGCACCACGAACCGCGAGCTCGCGCGCGCCGTCGGCATCGCGGAGTCGACCGCGCACGCGCGCGTGCGCCGGCTCGAGGAGCGCGGTGTGATCGCCGGCTACGAGGCGGTCGTGCGGCAGGAGCGGCTCGGCCGCGGGCTGCAGGCGCTCGTGCACGTCACGCTGCGCGCCGGCGCGCGCGCCACGATCCCCGACTTCGCCGAGCGGGTGCAGGCGCTCCCCGAGGTGAGCCAGGTCTTCTTCCTCGGCGGCAACGACGACTTCATCGTCCACGTCGCGGTGCCCGACTCGACGGGGCTGCGCCGCTTCGTCGTCGACCACCTCTCGGCCGACGCGACCGTCGCATCCACCCGCACCAGCATCGTCTTCGAGTACCGGCGCAACGTCTCGACCGCGGCCTTCTCCTAGGTCACCGGCACGGCCTCGAAGCGCTGGCGCGGCAGCGCGTCCGGGTGCTGCTCGCGCAGCCACGCCACGAGCCGCTCGCGCACGTCGGCCCGCAGCGACGCGAGCTCGCCGCCGTCGGCCGCGGTGACGAGTACCCGCACCCGCACGACGCCGCCCACCGCATCCGTCACCTGCAGCACGCTGTCGCGGCCGTCCCAGTGCGGATGGCCGTCGAGGATGCGCGCGAGCTCGTCGCGCATGCCGTCGACCGGCACGCTCCAGTCGACGTCGAGCTCGACGGCGCCCATGACCTCGCTCGAGGTGCGGGTCCAGTTCTCGAACGGCGTGGTCGTGAAGTGCGTCGAGGGCAGCACGAGGCGGCGGTCGTCCCAGATGCGCACGACGACGTAGGTGAGCGTGATCTCCTCGATCGTGCCCCACTCCCCCTCGACCACGACGACGTCGTCGACGCGGATCGCGTCGGAGGCGACGAGCTGGATGCCGGCGAACACATTGCCGAGCACCGACTGCGCCGCGAGCCCCGCGACGAGCGACGCGACCCCGGCCGAGGCGAGCAGGCTCGTGCCCGCCACCCGCGCCGCCTCGAAGGTGAACAGCACCGCGCCGCACGCGATGACGACCACGACCACCGCGAGCACGCGCCGGAGGATCTCGACCTGCGTGCGCACCTTGCCGGCGCGGCGATCGCCGTGCGCGACCCCGTACCGCGCGAGCACGGCGTCGCCCGCGACCCGCAGGAGCCGCACGAGCAGCCAGGCGCCCGCGACGATCGCGAGGATGAGCAGGGCGTGCGCGAGCGGCGGCCCGCCCTCGCCCATCGCGCGCTGCAGGCCCGTCGCCGAGGATGCGAGGCTGAACGCGACGAGCAGCGCGAGCACCGCGACCGGCCAGCGCAGCGGCCGCCGCACCGCGGCGATGCGGCTGCGGGAGCGCGTCGCGGCGGCGGCGCCGGCGACGAGCACGAGGCTCGCCGCGACGGCTGCGGCGACGGCGACGCCGATGGAGATGCCCAGCAGGGCGAGGACGTCGATCACGGGCACGGGGCTCCTCTCGCTCGGGAGCGGGCCACGCTATCGCAGCCGCCCGGCGGCCCTGGTCAGCCCCGGGAGTACTCGAGCTCGGGCCGGCCGCGCGCGCCGTAGCGCGGGCTGCGCTCGACGTCGCCGGTCGCCGCGAGGTGCTCGAGGTAGCGGCGCGCCGTGACGCGCGAGAGCCCGACCTCGGAGGCGACCTCCGCCGCGGAGCGCGCGGTGCCGTCGGCGAGGAGCGCCGCGACCGCCTCGAGCGTCTCGGCGCTCAGGCCCTTCGCGAGACCGGGCGCGTTCGTGGTGCGCAGCGCCGCGATCGCCTGGTCGACCTCCTGCTGCGTCAGCCGGCCCGCGCCGTCGAGCCGCTCGTGGTACTCGCGGTAGCGCTCGAGCCGCTCGGCGAGCGCCGCGAACGCGAACGGCTTGATGAGGTACTGCACCACGCCGACCGCGATCGCGTCGCGCACCGTCTCGAGTCCGCGCTCGGCCGTCACGGCGATGACGTCGACCAGGTGGCCCTCGGCGCGCATCCGCCGGCACACCTCGAGCCCATGCCCGTCGGGCAGCTGCATGTCGAGCAGCACGAGCTGCATCGGCACGCCGCTCGCGGCCGCGTCGCGCATCGCCGCCATCGCCGCCGCGGCCGTGTGCGCGACGGCGGCGACCTCGAAGCCAGGACATCGCCGCACGTAGGCGACGTGCGCGGCAGCGGTGCCCCGCTCGTCCTCGACGACGAGCACCCGGATCACGAGGCGGCCCCCGGCCTCGGCAGCAGCACCGTGACCACCGCGCCCGCGTGCCGCGCATCCGCGCCGCCGGGCTGCCCGATCTCGACGCTGCCGCCCAGTCGCTCGACCGTCTCGCGCACGATGCCGAGCCCGAAGCCGCGCCCGTGCGGGCCCGGCTCCTTCGTCGACCAGCCCGGCGCGAACGCCTGCTCGCGCCGCGCCTCGGGCACGCCGTCGCCGCTGTCGCTCACCTGCACCACGATCGCCCCGTCGTCCTCGTCGAGGTAGACCTCGACCCACGCGTCGGCGCGCGCGCCCGTGCCGATGAGGCGGCCGGCGCGCTCGGCGGCCGCGTCGATCGCGTTGTCGACGAGGTTGCCGAGCACCGTGACGAAGTCGACCGGGTCGATGCCGTGCGTGCCGGGCGCGAGGTGCGTCTCGACGTGCAGCTCGACGCCGCGCTCGTGCGCCTGCGCCGCCTTGCCGAGCAGCAGCGCGGCGATCACCGGCTCCTCGTCGTCGCCGACGACCCGGTCGGCGAGCCGCTGCCCGAGGTCGCGGCCGGCGGTCGCGACCTCGAGCGCCCGCTGCGGCTCGTCGAGCTCGATGAGGGTCGCGACGGTGTGCATGCGATTGCCGAACTCGTGCGTCTGCGCCCGCAGGGCGCTCGCGAGCGTGCGCACCGCGTCGAGCTCGCCCGTCATGCGCCGCAGCTCGGTGCGGTCGCGGATGGTGAGCGTGGTCGTGCCCGCGCGATCGGTCGCCTGCCGCTCCACGAGCAGCCACCGGTCGCCGACCCGCACCTGCCCGTGCGCGGCCAGCGCGTCGCGCACGCCCGCCGGCAGCGGCGCATCCGCCCCGATCGGCAGCGCCCGCTCCCCGAGCCCGAGCAGCGCCCGCGCGCGGTCGTTCGCGAGCACGACGGTGCCGTGCTCGACGAGCACGAGGCCGTCCTCCACCGAGTGCAGCGCCGCCTCGTGCGCGGCGAAGAGCCGCGCGAGCTCCTCGGGGCGCCGGCCGCCCGTGGCGCGGTCGAGGCGGCGGGCGAGCAGCCATGCGCCGAGCGCCGCCACCGCGAGCGCGCCGACGAGCAGCAGGCCGACCGCGACCAGCCGCTCGACGACGAGCGAGCCGACGCGCTCGATCGTGACGCCGGCCGCGACGAGGCCGACGACGCGGTCGCCGTCCAGCACCGGCGTGACCGCGCGCACCGAGGGCCCGAGCGTGCCCGCGAACACCTCGGTGAAGGTCCCTCCCGCGAGCGCGGGCGCCGTCGAGCCGAGGAAGGTGCGGCCGATCTCGTCGGGGTCCGGATGCGTGTAGCGCGTGCCGTCCGGATGCATGACGGTGACGAAGTCGAGCCGCGTCGCCTGCCGGACGTCCTCGACGTACGACTGCAGCGCATCCGTCGCGCCTGCGACCGCGCCCGCCGGGTCGGCGTCGTAGCGCTCGTGCGCCTCGGCCACCGCCGCGCGCACCGTGGGCGTCGCCGCCATCGCGAGCGCGAGCTCCTGGCTCGCGAGCGCCGCCTCGCGCTCGTGCGCCTGCTGCGCGTCGAGCGCGAGCAACCCGAACGCCGCGAGCGCCGCCGCCACGAGCAGCGCCGCGGTCTGCACGAACACGCGCGTGGCGATGCTCGCGGACCGCCACCATCGCCGCATCGCCGGGCCCCCTCCGCGTTCGCGCTGAGAACACTATGCACGAAACGGGCCTCGCGCCGAGCCGCGCCCGCAGGCTGGCCACTCGAGAGCACCGCGCAGTGGCGGTGCCCGATGCGAGGAGCACAGCATGGCAACGACGCCCAGCACCGACCGACCGAGGCTCTCGAGGCTGCGGCGGATCGACAAGACCCACTGGCTGTACATCTCGGTGATCGTCGCCGTCGTGCTCGGCGTGATCGTCGGGCTCGTCTCCCCCACCACCGGCGAGGCGCTCGCCCCCATCGGCAAGGGCTTCGTCGCGCTCATCAAGATGATGATCGCGCCCGTCATCTTCTGCACGATCGTCGTCGGCATCGGCTCGATCGCGAAGGCCGCGACGGTCGGCAAGGTCGGCGGGCTCGCGCTGATCTACTTCCTGGCGATGTCGACCTTCGCGCTCGCCATCGGCCTGGTCGTCGGCAACTTCGTGCACCCGGGCGAGGGCCTCAACATCGCCGGCGCCACCTACGAGGCCTCCGGCGAGGCCGAGACCACGACCGACTTCCTGCTCGGCATCATCCCCACGACGCTGTTCTCCCCGCTGACGGGCGAGTCGGTCCTGCAGACGCTGTTCGTCGCGCTGCTGGTGGGCTTCGCGGTGCAGGCGATGGGCGAGCGCGGCAAGCCGATCCTCACCGTGGTGAAGCACCTGCAGGCGCTCGTGTTCCGCGTGCTGACGATGATCCTGTGGGTCGCCCCCATCGGCGCCTTCGGCGCGATCGCCGGCGTGGTCGGCTCCACCGGCTGGGGCGCGGTCGTCGCCCTCGCGACGCTCATGCTCGGCTTCTACCTCACCTGCATCGTCTTCATCGTCGTCGTGCTCGGCACGCTGCTGAAGCTCGTCACCGGCGTCAACATCTTCACGCTCATGAAGTACCTCGGCCGCGAGTACCTGCTGATCGTCGGCACGTCCTCCTCCGAGTCGGCGCTGCCCCGCCTCATCGCCAAGATGGAGCACGCGGGCGTCTCGAAGCCGGTCGTCGGCATCACCGTGCCGACGGGCTACTCGTTCAACCTCGACGGCACCGCGATCTACCTGACGATGGCGTCGCTGTTCATCTCAACCGCGATGGGCATGCCGATGTCGATCCCCGAGCAGATCGGCCTGCTGGTCTTCATGATCATCGCCTCGAAGGGCGCCGCCGGCGTCACGGGCGCCGGGCTCGCGACGCTCGCGGGCGGCCTGCAGACCTACCGCCCCGACCTCGTCGACGGCGTGGGCGTCATCGTCGGCATCGACCGTTTCATGTCGGAGGCGCGCGCCCTGACGAACTTCACCGGCAACGCCGTGGCGACGCTGCTGATCGGCACGTGGACGAAGCAGATCGACATGGAGCAGGTGCGCGGCGTGCTCGCGGGCGAGCGGCCCTTCGACGAGCGCACGATGCTCGCCGACGACCACGGCGCGGACGCCGAGCCCGACGCCGACGCCGAGCCCCTGGAGCGGCGCGCGCAGGCGGCCCCGGACGACGAGCGCGAGCTCGAGCCGAGCAGCCGCTGACCCCCACGACGGGCCCGTGCGCCGCGCTGCGGCGTGCGGGCCCGTCCGCGTGTGCGGGCCCTGCCGCGCTCAGCGGCGCGCGAGCGCCCGCACGGCCAGTCCGAGCCCCAGCCACGCGGCCGCGGCGACGACGCCCTGCCACGGCAGCGTCAGCACGAGCACGGCGCACAGCGCGATGCCGACGACCGGCACCCAGCGGGGCAGCCACCACGGCACCGGCCTCGCGTCCGGGTCGGCCGACGCCGCCGCCGGCCGCCCGGCGCCGCGCATCGCGCTCAGGTGGGCGACCGCGTAGTAGGTGAGGACGCACGTCGAGGAGAAGGCGACCAGCTGCCCGACCGGCAGCAGCAGCACCGCCGCGGCCGCCACCGCGGCCGTCGTCGCCTCGGCGACCGCCGGCGCCTTCGTCACCGCCCAGATCGTCGACAGCGGGCCCGGCAGGTCGCGGTTGCGGGCCATCGCGAGCCCCGTGCGTGACAGGCCCGCGAGGATGCCGGTGAGGCTCCCGACGCTCGCGAGCGCCGCCGCGGCGAGCAGCGCCACGTGCAGCCATCCCGCGCCGACGAGATCGGCCACCGGCGTCGCCGACGACGCGAGCGCATCCCCCAGCCGCGCCGTCGTCGCCCATGCGACGAGGCCGTAGAGCACGAGCACGATCGCGAGCCCCGTGCCGATCGCGCGCGGCAGCGTGCGCACCGGGTCGCGCACCTCCTCGCCGAGCGTCGCCATGCGCGCGTAGCCGGCGAACGCGAAGAACAGCAGCCCGGCCGCCGGCAGGATGCCGAGCGGGCCGCTCAGCGCCCCGTCGACGCGATTGGCCTCCACCGGCGCGACCGTGCCGATGCCCGCGTCGGCTGCGGTGGGCAGGCCGAGCGCCGACCACACGAGCGCCGCCGTCACGAGCAGCAGCACGACGCTCACGATCGCGCTCGTGACGCGCACGGTGGAGCGGATGCCCGCCATGTTGACGAGCGCCAGTCCGACGATGAGCGCGGCGGCGAGCCACGGCGCGCCCTCGGGCCACACGTGCCGGGCGGCGATGAGGGCGATCGCGCCCGCGGAGGCGGTCTTGCCGGTGAGGAACATCCAGCCGGCGGCGAAGCCGACCGCCGGTGAGACCTCTGCACGCCCGTAGGCGTGCGCGCCGCCGGAGACCGGGTGCCGCATCGCCAGCTGCGCCGTCGACATGGCGTTGAGCGTCGCAACCGTCGCCGCGAGCAGCAGCGCCGCCCACAGCCACGGCCCGGCGAGCTGCGACGCGGGCACCCAGACGAAGAAGAGCCCGGCGCCGATCATCGAGCCGAGACCGATCATGATCGCGCCGGGGGTGCCGACGCGGCGCTGCAGAGCCGTCACCCGCCCAACCTATGCGGCGCGGGTGAACGGCCGGTGCCGCCGCCGGGCTCCAGCACAACGCAAGCCCGCGCCGACGGGACCGCGGCGGAACCCGGATGCGTCGCCGATCGGGCGCGGAACGCGCGGCACGGGCTTGCGTTGTGCGCGTGGCGGGCGGGGCGGTCAGCCGCGGACGAGCTCGATCAGCACCTCGGCGTGGCCGGTGTGCGGGAACATGTCGAACACGCGGCCGCGGAGCGGCACGAGGCTCGGCATCGCCTGCAGGTCGCGCGCGAGCGTCACGGGATTGCAGCTCGAGTAGACGACGCGGCGCACCGCGCTCGCCTCGAGCCGCTCGACGAGCTCGCCGATGCCGCGCCGCGGCGGGTTCACGACCACGAGCTCCGGCGCCCCCGCGCCCTCGAGGTCGACCGAGCCCGCGTCGCCGACCGTGAACGTCGCATCCGCGCCGAGCTCGGCCGCGCTCTCGCGAGCGGCGTCGATCGCCTCGGCCGTCACCTCGACGCCCGCGACCCGCCGGCCGGGCCGCGCCGCGTGCAGCGCGAATCCGCCCACCCCGCAGTAGAGGTCGAGCACGCTCGCGGGGTCGGCCTCGTCGATCCAGGCCGTCGCCTGCCGGTAGAGCGCCGCGGCCACCGCCGTGTTGGTCTGGAAGAAGCTGCGCGGACGCAGCCGCAGCGGCACGTCGTTGACGCGCATGCGCAGCACGCCGTCGCCGGCGAGCAGCAGCTCGTCGTCGCCCTCGAGCACCGCCTTGTGCTCGGGCTGCAGGTTGACGGAGACGCTCGCGAGCGGCAGGGCCGCGAGCAGCGGCAGGTGCTTGCGGATGCGCGGCACCGCCTCGCTCGAGCGCAGCACGAGCCGCAGCGCGAGCTCGCCGTCGGGCGAGGCGGTGAGGATGAGGTGCTTGAGCTCGCCGCGCCGGCTCGGCACGTCGTAGGGCGTCAGCCGCGCCTCGCGCACGAGCTGCTCGAGGAGCGGCATCGCGGCCACGATGGGCGGCTCGTGGAGCGGGCACGCCTGCAGGTCGATGCCGGTGCCGTCGGCGGCGAGGATGCCGATCGTCGGGGCGTCGACGGTGCCGGCGACCGCCATCTTCGCCTTGTTCCGGAACCCGCCGACGGCACTGGCGTGCGGCGCATCCCACGCCATCGGCGGCAGCATCGCCTCGATGCGCGCCTGCTGGTCGGCCAGCTGGCGCTCGTACGGCGTCGGCAGCAGGGTGCAGGAGCGGCAGCGCCCGGCGTCGAAGTAGGCGCAGTCGAGCGCGACCGAGACGGGCTCAGTGGTCGGCATCGCTCGGCGACGGCCCTCCCGCGTCCTCGATGCGCTCGACGAGGAACGCGGCGACGACCTCGGCGCGCAGCCGCTCGACGTGCGACTCGAGCTGGCGGCGCTCCGTGGCCGACCCGCCGGCCCCAACGAGCGCATGCACGCGCTCGAGGCGATCGAGCTTCGCGTCCCACGCCTCCGCGCGCCGGCGCTCGGCGGCGTCGTCGGCGCTCGCGTGCAGGTAGGCGACGTGCTCGCGGAGGGTCGCGATGGTGGCACCGACGTCGGCGGCTCCCCCATCGTCGACCCGGGCAGTGCCGCTCGACGCCTCAGCGGGTGCGGACGCGGACGCGGTCGCGCCCGTGCGCTCATCGTCCTGACGCGGCCGGGTGCGCGCCTGGGCGACGAGGTCGCGCACGAGCTCCGGGTGCTGGCGGGCCCATGCGAGCGCGGCGGGGCCGTACTGCTTGGCGAGGTGCGGGGCCTCCCGCAGCACGAGAGCCAGCCATGGCGGGATGGGCATGCGAGCCTCCGGAGATGGGCTAAGCGGCGCCGTCGAACAGGCTCGTGACCGAGCCGTCCTCGAAGACCTCGGTGATGGCGCGCGCGAGCAGCGGCGCGATCGAGAGCACCTGCAGCTTCTCGAAGCGCTGCTCGTCGCGCAGCGGCAGGGTGTCGGTGACGACCACCTTGTCGATGAAGTCGGAGTTGAGGATCTCGGGCGCGGGGTCGGAGAAGATCGCGTGCGTCGCCGCCACCACGACCCCCGTCGCGCCGTTCTTCTTCAGCGCCTCGGCGGCCTTCACGATGGTGCGGCCGGTGTCGATCATGTCGTCGACGAGGAGGCACACGCGCCCCTCGACCGTGCCGACGATCTCGTGCACCGACACTTGGTTGGGCACGAGCGGGTCGCGGCGCTTGTGGATGATCGCGAGCGGCACGCCCAGCTTGTCGCTCCAGACGTCGGCGACGCGCACGCGGCCCATGTCGGGCGAGACGACTGTGAGCGTCTCGGGGTCGATCGTGTGCTGGAAGTGCTCGAGCAGCACCGGCATCGCGAACAGGTGGTCGAAGGGGCCGTCGAAGAAGCCCTGGATCTGCGACGCGTGGATGTCGATCGACATGATGCGGTCGGCGCCGGCGGTCTTGAAGAGGTCGGCGATGAGGCGCGCGGAGATGGGCTCGCGGCCGCGGCCCTTCTTGTCCTGGCGCGAGTACGGGTAGTACGGCATGACGACCGTGATGCGCTTCGCCGAGGCGCGCTTGAGCGCATCGACCATGATGAGCTGCTCCATGAGCCACTCGTTCACGGGCCGGCCGTACGACTGCAGGATGAACGCGTCCGAGCCTCGCACCGAGCCCTCGAAGCGGGCGTAGATCTCGCCGTTCGCGAAGGTGCGGCTGTCGACGTCCATGAGCTCGGTGCCGATCTCGCGGGCCACCGCCCTCGCCAGCTCGGGGTGCGACCTGCCGGTCGCGAGCACGAGGTGCTTGCGGTTCTTCGCGACGATCGATCCCACTCGGGTGCCTCCTAGGCCTCAGGTGCTTCCGTGCTCGCCGCCGCTGCCGCGTCAGCTGCCTTCGATCCGGGACGGTTCGCCTGGACCCAGCCCGCCATGTTGCGCTGCGGTGCGACCGAGATCGCGAGCGCGCCGGGCTCGACGTCCTTGCGGATCACGGCACCTGCGCCGGTCTTCGCACCAGCGCCAATCCTAACCGGCGCCACGAAGCTGTTGTGGACGCCCGTCTGCACCTGGTCGTCGATCGTCGTGCGGTGCTTGCGCTCGCCGTCGTAGTTGGCGGTGATCGCGCCGCCGCCGACGTTGACCCCGTCGCCGATCGTCGCGTCGCCGATGTACGACAGGTGCGGCACCTTGCTGCCGGCGCCGATCTGCGAGTTCTTCGTCTCGACGAACGTGCCGACCTTGCCGCCCTCGCCGATGACGGAGTTGGGGCGCAGGTACGCCCAGGGCCCGACGGATGCGCGGGCGCCGATCACCGACAGGGTCGCGTCGGTGCGCTTCACGACCGCGTCCTCCCCCACTTCGGTGTCGACGAGCGTGGTGTCCGGGCCGATGATCGCGCCGGCGGCGACGGCGGTCGCGCCGTGCAGCTGCGAGCCGGGCAGGATCGTGACGTCCTCGGCGAGCGTCACGTCGATGTCGATCCAGGTGGAGGCCGGGTCGACGACCGTCACGCCCTCGGCCTGCCAGCGGCGGATGATGCGGTCGTTCAGCTCGTGCGCCGCCGCGGCGAGCTGGATGCGGTCGTTGATGCCCCAGATCGCCCAGTGGTCGGCGGCCGGCACGGCCTGGATCCGGCCGCCGGCGGCCTGGATCCGCACCGCCGCATCCGTCAGGTACATCTCGCCCTGGGCGTTGGCGCGGTCGATGGTCGCGAGCGCCGAGCGCAGCGCCGCCGCGTCGAAGACGTAGATGCCGCCGTTGACCTCGTCGATGGCGCGCTCGGCGTCGCTCGCGTCCTTCTGCTCGACGATGCGCACGAAGGCGCCCGCCTCGTCGCGCACGATGCGGCCGAGGCCGGTCGGGTCGCCGAGGTGCGCCGACAGCAGCGTGAGCTGGTTGCCCTCGCGCTCGTGGCGCTCGACGAGCCCGCGGAGCGTGTCGGCGTCGACGAGCGGCACGTCGCCCGAGAGCACCACGACGTGGCCCTCGAAGCCCGCGATCGCCTCGAGCCCGAGCTCGACGGCGCGGCCCGTGCCGGGCACGTCGTCCTGGTCGGCGATCCGCACGTGCGGAGCGAACTCGAGCACCGCCTCGGCCATCCTGTCGCGCTCGTGGCGCACGACGGCGACGATGCTCTCGGGGTGCAGCTCGCCCGCGGTGCGCAGCACGTGCGCGATGAGCGGCTTGCCCGCGAGCGGGTGGAGCGGCTTCGGCGTGCGGCTCTTCATGCGGGTGCCTGCGCCTGCGGCGAGGACGATCACGGCTACCTGGGGCACGGTCTCTCCGATCGGGACTTGCGGTTCGGCCCCAGGCTATCGGCGCGCGGCGGGCGGCGGCCCCTGGCGACCGCGCCACCCGTCGCGGGCGCCGCGCAGCATCGCGCGGGCGTTGGGGATGCGCGGGGCGGCGAAGGCGGTCATGCGGGCGAGCTTGAAGAGCATCCTGGGCACGTCCTGCGCCGTCCAGATGCCGGGGGTGCCGCGCCTGCGCCAGAGCGCGACGCGGTTGCGGGTCATCATGTAGAGCCGCAGCGGCGAGTGCACGAACATCGTCGCGCCGCCCGGCAGCTCGACCAGCTCGTCGCCGATCGTGTGCAGCATGCGCGCATCCGCCACCCCGACGAGCTGCAGCCCGGCGCGCTTGGCGCGGAAGCACCACTCCATGTCGACGCTGTCGATGAAGAGGCCCTCGTCGAACGGACCGGCGGCGTCGAGCGCCTCGAGCGGGATGAGGGAGCCGGAGGAGATGAGGAAGTCCACGTCGACGTCGCCACCCGCGGGCGCGTCGAACTTGCGGTTGAGGGGGAACCCGAAGCGCACGAACGGCGCCCTCTCGCCCGAGCGGGCATCGACGAAGGTCGGGCCGACGGCGCCGAGCGGCGCGCGGGCGGCGCGCAGGTCGGCATGGCGCAGCAGCGCGTCGACGCAGCCGGGCTCGAGGAGCGAGTCCTGGTCGAGCAGCAGCACGAAGCGGGCGCGGCGCTCGCCGGCGATCGCGGCGGCGCGGTTGTAGGCGGCGCCGAGCCCGCCGTTCGTCGGGCTGCGCTCGACGTCGACGCCGTCGGGCAGGCGGATGCGCTCGGTCCAGTGCGCGCCGTCGGCGTCGGGCGTCGCGTTGTCGAGCACGACGAGCGCCCCGACCTGCGCTGCGGCTCGCGCCAGCACCTCGCCGATCGCGGCCTCGTCGGGCCGGTACGTGACGGCGACGGCGACGACGTCGGCGGGGGTCGATGGCATGCGGTCCATCCTGGCGCACCGCCTGCAGTGTCGCTCGCTCCGCCCTCGCTCCCTCCGGTCGCGACTGGCGGCGTCGCGAACGACACATCGGTGTCGTTCGCTCCGCCACCAGGATTCGAACCTGGACAAACGGCTCCAAAGGCCGCTGTGCTGCCGTTACACCATGGCGGACGGCACCGTCCAGGGTACTGGCGCGCCCCGGGCGGACGCGCGGCGGCGGCATGGCACGCTGGGCGCACCATGACCATGCCGCCCATGCTCGTCGCCGAGGCCGATCCGGCGCGGCGGTTCGTGTCGGGGTTCTCGCGCGGCCTGTCGTGGTTCGGGATGCTGATCTTCGTCGCGCTCGCGTTCGTCGGGCCCGGCTGGACGGCGCTCGCGATCGCGACCTTCGCCATGACGATCCTCGGCGAGCGGCGCATCCGCCGCATGCGGTGGGAGCTCGACGCGCCGAGCCCAGAGGGGCGCTTCCGCTTCGGTCGCGACGCCTCGCGCAGCGTGCGCGTCGCCGACCTGGGCGGCGTCGTCGTCATGCTCCACGCGGGCGCGCAGTCGCGCGGCATCCCCATCACCCGGCCGCACGAGCACTGGTGGCTCGTCGGCCACGACGGCGCGCTGCTCGGCGACGCCTCGTCCCAGGGGCTCGACCCGATGGCTCCGGAGCGCTTCGGCGCTGCGCTCGGGGTGCCGTTCGTGACCTTCGCCGAGGCTCGGCGCGCGGGCGCGCTGCCGCACGGGCTCCCCTGGTACGCGCTCCGACCGGGCCTCGCCGTGGTCGTCGCGATCGTCGTCTCCATCGCGGTGATGGCCGTCGTGCTGCTGCTGCCCACCTACTGGGCCTGACGCGCGACCGCGTCGCTGCGCAGCGCCGTCGCGTGGAAGACTCGATCCGTGCCCCAGCCGACCATGCGCGACGCCCCGGCTCCGAGCCGGGCGCCGCTCCCCGCACGGCACGCTGCGGCGCAGCGGCACGGGCGCGCCTTCCTGCTGCAGGCGGCGGTCGTGCTGCTCGTGGCCGCCACGATCGCGTTCTGGCGCATCGACCAGGCGAACATCGGGCCGGACGAGCTCGTCTACCAGGGCTCGGGAGTGCGCTTTGCGGAGGGCGACCTCACCGCCAACCCCGAGCATCCGCCGCTCGCCAAGGCCATCCTGGGCGCCTGGCAGCTCTGGCTGGGACCTGGCATCGTGAGCGCCCGCGCGCTCATGGGGGTCGTGCTCGTCGCGACCGCGCTCGTCGGCTTCGTGTGGATCAGGGCGGCGTTCGGCCCGATCGCTGGCGTGCTCGCCGCGATCATGCTCTCGACGACGCACCGCGTGTCGTCCGCCGACTTCATCGACCGCCAGGTGCTGCTCGATCCGTTCAGCGTGCTCTTCGGGCTGAGCGGGCTCGCACTGCTCTGGCACTGGCAGCGGCACCGACGCGTCGCGACAGCCGTCCTCGCGGGCGCGCTGCTCGCCCTCGCCATCCTGTCGAAGGCGTCGGCCGTGCTGCTGCTGCTCGCTGCGCTGGCCTGCGTGCCGTGGCGGGAGGTCGGCAAGCGCGAGGTGTGGGGAGCGATGCTCGCCGTCGCAGTCACGGGCACCACCGCGTGCCTGCTGGCCTACGCCCCGCTCGGCGGCCTGGACGCCGTGGAGGCGATGATCGCCTTCCAGAGCGAGCATGCCGAGAAGGGGCACCGGATCACGGTCGCCGGCGTCACCCATCTGCACGCGCCCTGGTACGCGCTGCTGTGGTTCGCCGGCGAGGTCGTCGGCTGGCCGGCCTTCCTCGCCGTCGTCGCGTTCGGCGCCGCCGCGATCGTGCTGCGGTGGCGCGAGCGTGCGACCCGCGTGCTCGCGGTCGCAGGAGGCGGCTCGCTCGCCGTGATGTCCGCGTCGCCGGTCGCGCTGCCGCACTACACGTGGGGCTGGCTGTGGGCGCTGCTGCTGCTCAGCGGCGTCGGGCTGGCGGAGGTCTGGCGCCGGTCGCGCACCGCCATGGCGCGCCTCGGCGCCGCCGCCGGCACGGCCCTGCTGCTCGTCGGACCGGCGACCGGCATGCTGCACGTGCTCACGATCGCGCCCACCGGTGTTGCGCGCGTCGACGCCGCGATGCTCGCGGATCCATCACCCGATGGCACGGTCCTCACGCTGCAGCTCTCCGCGCTCGTCGCCGAGCCGAACATCGACGCGCCGCTCTCGCGCGACCCGGCAGGCGACGGCATCACGGCAGTGGCGATCGGCCAGGACGAGCGGTATCCCGCGCCGCCGGAACTCCTCGAGGCGCTCGCATCGGTGGAGGAGCCCGTCGTGCTCGACGAGCTCGTGCTCTACCTGCTCGACGAGGAGCTCGACGAACTGCTCGTGAGCCCGGGGGCGGATGCGCCGTGAGCGCGGGAAGGCGGGCAGGATGACAGCACCCCGCGGCGACGACGTCGACCGCATCATGGAGCAGTGGATGCGCGTGCGGCCCGACGCCGACGTCACGCCGCTCGCGGTGCTCAGCCGCATGACCCGCATCTCGCGCCAGCTCGGACGCGTGCGCGCGGAGGCCTTCACGCAGGCGGGGCTGGAGCCGTGGGAGTGGGATGTGCTCGCGGCGCTCCGGCGCTCGGGCGGGCCGCTCAGCCCCAAGGACCTCATCGCCCAGACGATGGTGACGAGCGGCACGATGACGAACCGCATCGACAACCTCGTCGCATCCGGCCTCGTCGAGCGCGTGGAGGGCTCGACCGACCGCCGCGTGCGGCTCGTGCAGCTGACCGACGAGGGCGTCGACCGCGTCGACGTGGCGCTCGACGCCCTGCTCGAGTCGGAGCGGCGGCTGCTGCGGTCGATCCCCGCCGACGACCAGTCGCGCCTCGCCGAGCTGCTGCGCGTGCTCGCCGACGCGATGCTCTAGGGGGCGGGCGCCAGCGCCTGGGCGATCCTGCTCGTCAGCCGCCCCACGGGCAGCGACGCGTCGAGGCGGAGCCGGTCGTCGGCCCACTGGTCGAACGCGGCCCGTCGCGACTCGACCTCCGCCCAGGTCGGCTCCGGGAAGCCGTCGAGGTCGCGGACCCGCTCCTCGAGCCGCCGCCGGTGCTCGGCGCGATCCTCGAGCAGCACCTCGGCGAACAGCAGCCGCGCCCCGGTGTGCGCGGCCAGGTCGCGCCACTGCTCGCGCGCCGCCGGGTGGTCGTTGACCGCGTCGACGACCACGACGCCACCGAGGCGCAGCTGGGCCTCGGCCACCGCCTCCGCCACGACGTAGGCCGCGAGGCCCGTGGGCGCGTCGCGCGGCACGCCGGCGCGCCACATGGCCGCCTCGAGCGGGTCGACGGAGACGAGCGTGCACCGCAGCGCCGCCGCGGTGGACGCCGCGACGGCGCTCTTCCCGACGCCGGGCAGCCCGGCGAGCACGATCAGCGTCGCGCAGCCGCTCGCAGCGGGCACGGCGGTCAGTAGCGGTAGTGCTCGGGCTTGAACGGGCCCTCGACCGGCACGCCGATGTAGGCGGCCTGCTGGGGGGTGAGGGTCGTCAGGCGCGCGCCGAGCGCGTCGAGGTGCAGGCGGGCGACCTCCTCGTCGAGCACCTTCGGCAGCCGGAAGACGCCGAGCTCGTAGTCGCCCGTCGCGAGCTCGATCTGCGCGAGCACCTGGTTGGAGAACGAGTTCGACATCACGAACGACGGGTGGCCGGTCGCGTTGCCGAGGTTCATCAGGCGCCCCTCGGAGAGCACGAGGATCGAGCGGCCGCCCTCGAAGCGCCACTCGTGCACCTGCGGCTTGATCTCGGTGCGCTCGGCGCCCGACCGCTCGAGGCCGGCGATGTCGATCTCGTTGTCGAAGTGGCCGACGTTCGCGACGATCGCGAGGTGCTTCATCGAGCGCAGGTGCTCGAGCGTGATGACGTGCTCGTTGCCGGTCGTCGTGACCCAGATGTCGGCCTCGTCGAGGCAGTCCTCGACGCGCGCGACGCGGAAGCCGTCCATCGCCGCCTGCAGCGCGCAGATCGGGTCGACCTCGCTCACGATCACGCGAGCGCCCTGGCCGCGCAGCGCCTCGGCCGCGCCCTTGCCGACGTCGCCGTAGCCGACGACGAACGCGGTCTTGCCGCCGATGAGCACGTCCGTCGCGCGGTTCAGCCCGTCGGGCAGGGAGTGGCGGATGCCGTAGCGGTTGTCGAACTTCGACTTCGTCACCGAGTCGTTGACGTTGATCGCCGGGAAGAGCAGGCGCCCCTCGGCGAACAGCTGCTCGAGGCGGTGCACGCCGGTCGTGGTCTCCTCGGTGACGCCGCGCAGCTGCTCGGCGATGCGCGTCCAGCGCTGCGCGTCGTCGGCGAGCGTCGTCGCGATGAGCGCGTCGATCACCCGCAGCTCGTCCGGCGCGCCCTCGGGCGTGACGGGCGCGGCGCCCGCGAGCTCGGCGTCCCGCCCGCGGTGCACGAGCATCGTGGCGTCGCCGCCGTCGTCGAGGATGAGCGTGGGGCCCTCGGGGAAGTCGAAGACGCGGTTGGTGCACGCCCAGTACTCCTCGAGCGTCTCGCCCTTCCAGGCGAACACCGGCACGCCGGCGGGCGACTCGGCCGAGCCGGCGCCGACGACCACGGCGGCGGCCGCCTCGTCCTGCGTCGAGAAGATGTTGCAGCTCGCCCACCGCACGTCGGCGCCGAGGGCGACGAGCGTCTCGATGAGCACCGCCGTCTGCACGGTCATGTGCAGGCTGCCCGCGATGCGCTGACCGGCGAGCGGCTGCGCGTCGGCGTAGCGGCGCCGCAGCTCCATGAGGCCGGGCATCTCGTGCTCGGCGAGCCGGATCTGGTGGCGGCCGGCCTCGGCGAGGCCGAGGTCGCGCACGTGGTGCTCGAGGGTGCCGTGCTCGTGGGTGCGGGAGGCGGTGTCGGTCATGCCGACCATCCTCCCACCCTTCTCCCGGCGACCGCCCTCACGCCGAGGGCAGCGCCGCCACGAACTCCTCGAGCATCGCGAGCTGGTCGCGGGGCTCGAAGCCGGTGGCCTCGAGCTTGGCGAGGCTGAGCGCGCTGTGGCGCGGCCTGGGCGCGATGCCCGTCTTCGAGGCGAAGTAGGCGTCGGTCGTCACCGGGCGCACCGCGCCCTCGTCGGCGCCGACGAGCGCGAAGACGCGCCGGGCGATCGCCGCCCAGCTGGTGGGCTCGCCGCCGTTGGAGGCGTTGTAGACGCCGGAGGCAGGGCGGGTCGCGAGCAGGTGGTCGATCGCGCGGGCGAGCTCGTCGGCGAAGGTGAGCCGGCCGACCTGGTCGTCGACGACCTCGGGGGCGACGCCGCGGCGGGCGAGGGAGGCCATGGTGGCGACGAAGTTCCTGCCCTCGCCGACGACCCACGAGGTGCGGACGATGTAGTGGCGGGGGGCGGCGGCGACGGCGAGGTCGCCGGCGGCCTTCGTCTGCGCGTACACGCCGAGCGGGCCGAGCGGGTCGTCCTCGCGGCGCTCGCCCTCGCGGTCGGCGTAGACGTAGTCGCTCGAGACGTGCACGAGCGTGAGCCCGTGCTCGGCGGCGATCGCGGCGAGCCGCGCGGGGGCGACGGCGTTGACCGCCCACGCGTCGCGGCGTCCCTCGTCGGTCTCGGCCGCATCCACCGCCGTGTAGCCGGCGGCGTTCACGATCGTGTCGTAGCCCGACCAGCGGATGCCCTCGAGCGCGGCCGGGTCGGCGAGGTCGATGCGGTCGCGGCCGGCGAACTCGACGTCGGCGCGGTCGGCCCAGCGGTGCCGCAGCGCCCGGCCCAGCTGCCCGTTCGCGCCCAGCACGAGCGTCTTCCGCGGCGGCATGGGCGTGACGTCGGCGAGCATCGGGTGCGCGCGGTCCTTGTCGCTCAGCTCGGCCTGCTCGAGCGGGATCGGCCAGGCGATCGCGGCGGTCGGGTCGGCGAGGTTGAGGAACGTGTACTCGCTCTGCGCCTCGGCCGACCAGTGGTCGTTCACGAGGTACGAGTAGGCGGTGTCCTCCTCGAGCGCCTGGAACGAGTTGCCGACGCCGCGCGGCACGAACACCGCGATCGACGGGTCGATCTCGATCGTGAACGTCGCGCCGAACGACGGGCCCTCACGCAGGTCGACCCACGCGCCGAACACGCGGCCGGCGGCGACCGAGATGTACTTGTCCCACGGCTCGGCGTGGATGCCGCGGGTCACGCCCGCGGTGGCGTTGAAGGAGATGTTGTTCTGCACCGGGCCGAAGTCCGGCAGCCCGAGCGCCAGCTGCTTCTCGCGCTGCCAGTTCTCCTTGAACCAGCCGCGGTTGTCGCCGTGCACCGGCAGGTCGATCACGAGGAACCCCGGGATCGGGGTCTCGCGCACCGCGAGCTGCTTGCCCGTCTGCATCAGTCGCCCTCGGTCTCAGTGCCCGGCCTGGGCGTACTTCGCCTCGGCCTCGGCCTTCTGCTTGCGCCACCACGGCTCGTTCGCGCGGTACCAGTCGATCGTCGACGCGAGCCCCGCCTCGAAGTCGGTGAACGCCGGCGCCCAGCCGAGCTCCTCGCGCAGCTTCGTCGCGTCGATCGCGTACCGCATGTCGTGGCCCGGGCGGTCCTTCACGTGGTCGAACGCATCCGGCTCCTGCCCCATCAGCCGCAGGATCGCCTGCACGACCTCGAGGTTCGAGCGCTCGCCGTCGGCGCCGATCAGGTACGTCTCGCCGATCCGGCCCGACTCGAGGATCCGCAGCACCGCCGAGGAGTGGTCGTCGGCGTGGATCCAGTCGCGCACGTTCTCGCCCGCGCCGTACAGGCGCGGCCGCACGCCGTCGATCACGTTGGTGATCTGCCGCGGGATGAACTTCTCCACGTGCTGGCGCGGACCGTAGTTGTTCGAGCAGTTCGAGATCGTCGCCTCGAGCCCGAACGAGCGCACCCACGCGCGCACCAGCAGGTCGGAGCCCGCCTTCGTCGACGAGTACGGGCTCGACGGGTTGTAGGGCGTCTCGGGCGTGAACTTCGCCGGGTCGTCGAGCTCGAGGTCGCCGTAGACCTCGTCGGTCGAGATGTGGTGGAAGCGCGTGCCGTGCTTGCGCGCCGCCTCGAGCAGCGTGAACGTGCCGATCAGGTTCGTGTGCACGAACGGCGACGGGTCCGACAGCGAGTTGTCGTTGTGCGACTCGGCCGCGTAGTGCACGACGGCGTCGGCGTCGGCGACGAGCGCGTCGACGACCTCCGGGTCGGCGATGTCGCCCACGACGAGCCGCACCCGGTCCTCCGGCAGCCCCGCGAGCGTCTCGCGGTCGCCCGCGTAGGTCAGCTTGTCGAGCACCACCACGTCGTGGTCGGTGTTCGCGACCGCGTAGTGGACGAAGTTCGAGCCGATGAAGCCGGCGCCGCCGGTGACGAGGAGCTTGCTCATGCCCCCCAGCGTAGTGTCCGGGCGGCGCTGCGCCGGGCCGTCAGGCGCGGATGAGCGCGAGCACCTCGTCGCGGATCGCGGCCATCGTCGCCGCCTGCTCGCCCTCGACGTTGAGCCGCACCAGCGGCTCGGTGTTCGAGGGGCGCACCGAGAACCACCACGCGCCGTCGGCGGCCATCACCGTCAGTCCGTCGAGCTCGTCGAAGTGGCCGCGGCCCGCGAAGGCCTCGACGATGCGCGTGTACGCGGCGGGCACGTCGGCGACCGTCGAGTTGATCTCGCCCGACGACGCGTAGGGCGTGTAGCGGGCCGCGAGCTGCGACATCGGCTCGTCGTCGCCGCCGAGCGTCGCGAGCACGTGCATCGCCGCGAGCATGCCGTTGTCGGCGCCCCAGAAGTCGCGGAAGTAGTAGTGCGCCGAGTGCTCGCCGCCGAAGACGGCGCCCGTCTCGGCCATGCGGTCCTTGATGAGCGAGTGGCCGACGCGCGTGCGCACGGGCGTCGCGCCCGCGGCGGTGATCGTCTCGGGCACGGCGCGGCTCGTGATGAGGTTGTGGATCACCACGACGTCCTGCTCCCCCGCCGCCTGCACGCGGCGGATCTCGCGCTCGGCGACGATCGCGGCGACCGCCGACGGCGACACCGCTCCGCCGCGCTCGTCGATCACGAAGCAGCGGTCGGCGTCGCCGTCGAACGCGAGGCCCAGGTCGGCGCCGTGCTCGACGACGGCGGCCTGCAGGTCGACGAGGTTGGCCGGATCGAGCGGGTTCGCCTCGTGGTTCGGGAACGTGCCGTCGAGCTCGAAGTACAGCGGCACGACCTCGATCGGCAGCGGGCCGAGCACCGCCGGCACCGTCATCCCGCCCATGCCGTTCGCCGCATCCACGACGACCTTGAGGGGCCGGATGCGCGTGAGGTCGACGAGCGAGCGCAGGTGCGCCGCGTAGTCGGGCAGCACGTCGCGCTCGGTGAGGCCACCACGCTCGGGCGCCTCGGCGAGGCCCTCGTCGAGGTACCGCTGCGCGCCGTCGCGGATGGCGGCGAGCCCGGTGTCGAGGCTCACGCCGCGCGCGCCGGCGCGCGAGAACTTGATGCCGTTGTAGGCGGCGGGGTTGTGGGATGCGGTGAACATCATCGCGGGCGCGTCGAGCGAGCCGGAGGCGAAGTAGGTCGCGTCGGTGGAGCAGAGCCCGATCATGACGACGTCGGCGCCGCGCGCCCGCGCGCCGTCGGCGGCGGCCGCGGCGAGCGCGGGCGACGAGGGCCGCATGTCGTGGCCGATCACGATCGGGGCGGCCCCGGGCCGGCCGGCGTCGACCTCGTCGGCGAACGCCGCGCCGAGGGCGCGCACGACCTCCTCGGTCAGCTGGCCGTCGACCAGGCCCCGCACGTCGTACGCCTTCACGATGTCGCTCAGCGCCATGGTTCCCTCTTCGCTCTGGTGGCCCCTACCGGGGCGCTCTGCCGGGCTCGTGCCGCACGACGCGCCACCCGGCGGGGCCGGCGGCGCGCTCCGCGTGCGGGTCGCACAGGTCGTAGCTGCCCTCGATCGCACCCCGCCGGCTGGCGGGCTGCAGCGGTCCGACGACGAGCAGCTGCTCGCCGTAGTCGACCGTGACGGTGCGGTCGGCGTACCTGCGGCACCCGGGCCGAGAGCACGTCCTGACGTCCATCCGGTCAAGGGTAGTGCCGCCGCGGTCCGCGGCCGGCCGACACGTAGGATGAGGCCATGCCCGCGCGCCAGCACTCCCGCGGTTCGCGCCACGGCCGCGACATGCGGTCGTCGATCGCCGGCCCCGTGCTGCCGTTCCTGTCGTCGCGCGAGACGCGCTTCGAGGACATCGCGGCCGACGCCGCCGACTACGTGCAGGCGCTGTGGCCGGCAGAGCTCGGCGACGTGGTCTTCCAGTGGGCCGACATGCCGCCGCGCTCGCTCGCCGATCGCGTCGACGAGGTGCCGGAGTGGGCCGTCGACGCGCGGCGCCGCACGATCACGATCTACCGGCTGCCGCTGCAGCGGCTGCCGCGCGTGCACATCGACGACGCCTGGCACCGGCAGGTCGCCATCGAGGGGGCGGTCTTCCGCGCCGCGGCCGAGCTCATCGGCCGCGACCCCTGGGAGGTCGCCCCCGACCGCTGGCGGCATCACTAGCCGTCATCAGTGCAGGACGGTGACGCCCTCCGCCGCCGGCCCCTGCGGGCTCGCCGTGAAGCCCGCGATCTCGCTGTCGCTGCGGTAGCCGACCCCGATCACGAGGTCGTCGCCGACCACCTCGACCGCGCCGCCGTCGACGTCCCGCTCGAGCACGCCCATCGCCGGCAGCCGCACGGCCTCGCCGTCGATCGTGATCTCCTGCTCGGCGTCGGAGGTGCTGACGACGTGCAGGCGGGCGCCGGGCCCGGCCGGCACGGCGATCGACGAGGCGCCCGAGCGCGGCTGGCCGCCCGCGACCCAGTCGAAGTCGAGCCCCTCGCCCGCGATCGCGACGCTCCGCGCGCCTGCGACGACCGGCGCATCCGACTCGATCCGCACCGCGAGCGTGCCGACCGGCAGCTCGTCGAGCGGGAAGTCGGTGACCCTGCCCGCCTCGAGCGACCCCTCCGACTCGATGGTCGAGCCGTCGCCCGACTGGAACACGACGCGCACCGCGCCGCCCGTCGGCGAGAGCAGCCGCAGCACGGGCGTCGTGTCGTCGTAGTCGGGCTGCGTCTCGAGGCCCGACGGCTCGGCGACGACGACGCCCGGCAGCACCGCGCCCGTGAGCGCCGACACCGGGTCGACGACGTCGAAGCCGCCGCGCTCGAGCCCGCGCGTGATGGTCTGCTGCAGGTGCGCCGTCACGGGGGCGCCGGTGGATGCGACGTGCACGACCGCGTCGGCGACGCCCGGGGCGATCGCGGCGAGGTCGAGCACCTCGACCTGCCCGGCACCGACGGCGACGCCCGTCGACCCCACGGTCTCGACCGGCCCGTCGGGCCCGTAGACCGTCACATCGACGCTCGCAGCGACCTCGGAGCCGTTGGCGATCGTGAGGGTCGTCTGCCTGCCCGTGCGCGTGGAGCCGCCGACGAGCCACTGCTCGAGGCGCGTCTCGGCGCACTCGCTCGCGGCGAGGCCGCGCACGGCGTCGACGTCGACCGAGACGGACTGCGCGGCGGAGAGCGTCGAGCTCTCGCCGCGCTGCACGATCGACGCCGCGCCGGGCAGCTCGGCCTGGCGCATGGTGAGCGGCACCTGCGCCACGTCGCCGCCGAGGCTGCCGACGGTCACGCTCGGCTCCTCGATCGCCGCGAGCGCGAGCGCGTCCTGACCGTCGGCGGTGCCGACGCGCAGCACCGGGCCGGCGCAGACGCGCGACTGCATGGGCGATGCGGGCAGCACGTGCGTGGACGGCGCCTGCGCCTGGGCCCGGAGGTCCTCCGGCAGCGCGGTCGCGCCGAGCACCGCGCCGACGCCGAGCGCCGCGGCGGCGAGGCCCGCGAGCCCGCGGGCGCTCCAGCGCACCGCATCGCGACGCTCGAAGCGCCGCCGCGACTCGGCCGCGTCGTTCGCGGCCGCCTCCCGGTCGGTGAGCGCGACGTCGCTCGCGATGTCGCCCGACGGCTCGGCCTCCGCCTCGACGGCGAGCTCCGCCTCGGTGGGCTCGTGCTCGCGGGGCGGCTCCTCGTCGTCGCGGATCGGCGAGGGGTCGTCGAACTGCTGGGACTCGTCGAGCGGGTCCGGCGTCTCGTCGCGATCGGTCACTGCCACTCCCCCGTCGTCTCGAGCCGCCTGGTGCGCACGCGCGCGCCGCGCCGCAGCGACGGCAGCGCCGCCACCACCGCGCCCGCGAGCGCCGCGAGCTGCCCGGCGAGCAGCCAGCCGGCCCAGACGGGGCGCTCGACGGGCGGGCCGCCCGCCGCCTCCAGTCGCTGGTAGAGCAGGCCCGCTTCGGTCTGCCCGATCGCCTGCAGGTCGCCGCGCGCGTCGAGCGAGCGCTGCGCGCGGTCGTGCACGGCCGCGGCGCCCTCCCGCTCCTGCTCGAGCAGCACGAAGCGGACGCCGTGCTCGTCGAGCAGCGCGGCGACGTCGGCGTCGCCGCCGGAGGCCATGTCCACCGCGGCCTGGGCGAGCTCGGCCTCGGCGGGGCCGGGCTCCTCGCGCACGAGCTCCTCGGTCGAGACGGCGTCGAGCGTCAGGCCGTGGCCGCGCTCGACGTCGACGCCGATGAGTCCCTCGGCGAGCGGCCGCAGCACCATCGTGCCGACCCGCGGATCCTCCTCGGCCGCCGCGTCGACGAACGCCGGCATGCGGCGCTCGGGCGCGGCGATCACCGTCGCGGGCAGCAGGAACGAGGTGGCGATCACGGGCACCGCCGCCGCGAGGGCGGCGAGGGCGACGATGCCGCCGGGCACGGCGCCGCGGCGGTCGTCGAGGTCGACGGCGACGACGGCGAGCGCGATGAGCGCGGCGAGCATGACGGATGCGCCGGTGCCGGCCCAGACGGCGACAGGCTCGCCGTCGAGGGAGGTGACGGAGAGCCGCGACGCGGCGACCGCGGTGGCGTACCCGGCGAGCAGCAGCGCGAGCCACGGCCACGCGCGGGTGGGCCGCAGGACGATGCCCGCGAGCGCCGCGAGCGCGAGCGGCGCGAGCAGCGCGAGGGCGATCCACTGGGCGTCGAGCTCGGGCGCGGTGGCGGCGACGGCGCCCTCGAGGCTCGCGAGCGTGCCGTCGGGGCCGAGCAGGGCCGCCTCGACCGGGGTGGGCGGGGTCGAGGGCTTCGGCACACCCGGGTCGGCGAGCGCGGCGAGCGGGCGGCCGTCGATCCACCGGGTGACGACGATCGGCGCGAGCAGCGCCGCGGCGGGGAGGAGCGCGGCGAGCGGCCGCAGCGGCGCCCGCCACCCGGTGCCCATCGCGATGAGCGCGAGCAGGAGCATCGCCGGCAGCAGCACCGGCGCGCCGGCGACCGCCACCGCGAGCGGGATCGCGGTGGCGCCCGCGGCGCGCCACGAGCGGTGGGCGCGCAGCAGCCCCGCGACGGCGAGCGGCAGCGCGACGTGCGCGAGCACGGCGCCGAGCCGCCCGTCGACGATCGCGACGAGGAGGATCGGCGAGAGCGCCCAGACGGCGGCGGCCACGGCGGGCGCCCACCGGGAGTCGGTCATGGCGCGCACGGCGAAGAACGCCGTGACGGAGGCGATCGCCGGCGCGAGGAACAGCACGAGCACGATCGCGGTGGAGGGCTGCCACGGCGTGAGCGAGCCGAGCAGCGCGAGCAGGATCGTGAACGGGTCGGCCGGCCCGACCACCTCGCCGAGCGCGTCGCGCGGGCCGGCGAGCGCGTTCGCCCACACCTCGGCGAGCGACCCCGACAGCGGCAGCAGGGCGCCGCCGGTCGCGGCGCTCGCCGCGATGAGCTGCGGCGACAGCACGACGCCCACGACGACCGCGAGCGCGGTGACCCACAGGCCCGCGCCCTCGACGAACCCGACCCGCTCGTCGGCGACGCGCTGCAGCTGCTCGGGGTCGCCGAGCGACCGCCGCCGCGAGCGCACCGTGCGCCAGCTGGCGCGCAGGCCCCGCATCGACGACCAGCCGGTCGCCTTGGTGCGGGCGATCCGACGCCGCGCGCGAGCGGTCGCGGGCAGCGCGACGAGCGTCGCGAGCGTCGCCCGCCACTCGGCGAGCACGGCGGCGGGCCGCTTGGCGAGCAGGTGCGCGACGGTGCGCACGACCGCGAGCGGCAGCAGCAGGAGCCAGTGCGCGATGAGCGCGAGCAGGTTCGCGTAGGCGAGCCGGCGGTGCAGCTGCGCCCGGCGGGCGACCGCCACGCGCTGCGCGTCGCTGACGGTGCGGGCGTCGAAGTGCTCGGGCCCCCCTGCGCGGCGCACCCGCGCGCGCGGCTCGACCGCGACGCGGTGGCCCGCGAGTCGCGCGCGCACGCCGAGGTCGAGGCCGGCGTCGATCGAGCGCAGCGCCGGGTCGAAGCCGCCGAGCGCCTCGAACACGTCGCGCCGCACGAGCATGCCGGTCTCGGCGACGCCGAGCACGTCGGAGTCGTCGTCGTGCTGGCCCTGGTCGAGCTCGCCCTCGTGCAGCAGCATGCTGCGACCGAACGGGGTCATCGTCTGCCCGAGCTCGGCGAAGCGGTCGGGCAGGTCGGCGCGCATCACCTTCGGGCCGACGATCGCGACGCTCGGGTGCGACTCCACGTGGCCTAGCAGCGCCTGCAGCGCGCGCGGGTGCGGCGCCGCGTCGTGCGCGAGCACCCACAGCCAGTCGCCCGGCTCGGCCGATGGCAGCGCGCCCGCGCCCCGGTTCACGAGCTGCCCGTACGGCAGCCGCGCCGCAGCGACGACGCTCGCGGCGCGCGACGCCTCGAGCACGGCGCGCGTGTCGTCCTTCGATCCGCCGTCGACGGCGATCAGGCGATCGGGCGCGACCGACTGCGCCTCGATCGCGGCGAGGGTCGCGGGCAGGTACGCGGCGCCATTGCTGGCCGCGAGCACGGCGAAGACCCTCGGATGCACCCGGCAAGGCTAGGCGCGCGGGCCTCGGCGGGCCGGGGTTGGGCCCGGTGCGCCGCCGAATCGCCGCCCGGCGCGCGTCAGTGCGTGAGGATCGCCTGCGTGCGGGGCGCGCGCGGCGCGATCTGCTTGCGGAGCGGCCCGATGACGAAGATGACGAGCAGGATCATGCCGAACTCGATCCAGGGCCGCGACTCGGCGAGCCCCTGCACGAACAGCGCGACCCACAGCAGCAGCGGGATGGCGTTCAGCGCGCGCTCGCCGATCGGCGCCCGGTAGAGCGCGCCGAGGCAGTTGGCTGCGGCGCGGTACTGCAGGGCGGCCCACAGCAGCACGCCGACGAGCCCCAGCTGCATGAAGACGTCGAGCCACACGTTGTGCGCCTGCAGGTAGACCATGCCGTGCATCTCGCCGAGCCGGTCGAACGGCTCGACCCACGGCAGCCAGTAGCCGAGGTAGCCGACGCCCACGACGGGGCTCTCCATGCCGAGCGCGATCACGCGGCCCCAGATGTCGAAGCGGCCCGTCATGTCGGCGTCGCGTCCCAGGAAGTCGGTGACGGCCGTCCAGTTCGCGATGATGAGGCCGACGCAGACGAGGCCCACCGCGATCGCGAGGCCGAAGATCCGGTAGAAGGCCGCGCCGCGCCATCGCACCCAGCTGACGACGAGCACGGCGAGCACCGCCACCATGGCGGTCGCGAAGAGCACGGTCGCGCTGCGGGTGAGCACGTGGACGAGGATGGGCAGGCCCACCCACACGGCCCACCACCGGTCGACGCCGGCCACGGCACGGCATCCGGCGATCACGAGCGCGATGAGCGCCACCATGCCGAGCAGGTTCGCGTTGCCCATCACGCCCTGCACGCGCCCGCCCTCGAAGAGCAGGCCGCTCGACCAGTGGAGCTCGCCGCTCACGTCGGGCGGGTAGTCGGCCCAGAGCGGGAACAGCGGCCGCCGCAGCACGAGCGCGACGAAGGCCTCGAACAGCAGCGACGCTGCGAGCAGCCCCTGCATCGACCAGTGCGTGACGTCGAGGATCACGCGGTACGGCAGCGACGCGATGAGGACGGCGCTCGCGATGGTGCCGAGCAGGATGAACGACCCGAGCAGCGACCATCCGGGCGAGATCGCCCACACGGCCGACGCGACCGCGGCCACCGCGAACGCGACGACCGGCACGGGCATGCGGTGCAGCCGCACGCGCAGGAGGCCGAGCTCGATGAAGACCCAGACGAAGGTCAGGCCGACCAGCGCACCCCAGACGGGGTAGCCGATCACGTTGCGGACGGCGTCGCCCGCGGCAGCGTTGGTGACGATCCAGGCTGCCAGCGCGGTGCGGCGGCGCTGGTTCGGCATGGATCCATGGTTCCACGTCCCGCTGTGGACGCGGGCGCCCGCCTCGCGGGTCAGGGCGCTCAGGCCAGCTTGCGGAGCTTGCGGCGCTCGCGCTCGGAGAGCCCGCCCCAGATCCCGAAGCGCTCGTCGTTCTCGAGCGCGTACTCGAGGCACTGCTGGCGCACCTCGCAGCCGTCGCAGATGCGCTTGGCATCGCGGGTGGAGCCGCCCTTCTCGGGGAAGAACGCCTCCGGATCGGTCTCGGCGCAGAGCGCGTCGGCCTGCCAGGCGAGGGCGTGGTCGGCCGCGTCGTCGCGGACACCGGGAACGCCCAGCATGATCGGGTCGACGAACCAGTCGCCGGGCACCCCGCGTCGCAGGCCACCCTCTTCGACGCCTCGCGCCGTCGTGCTGCGCTGCACTCCCTCTCGCATGGCTTCCCCCGGTTCTGCGGGACCCCGGCCGGGCCCGCGTTGCACCCAATTACACCGGTGTAGTTCGCTCCGCGTCAAGTCGGGAATCCTAGGAGTGTCGCGGCCTCTCGGGGCGCAGCGCGGCGCTCACGGCGTGTCGCGCTCGAGCGCGAGCCACGCCTCGTCCGAGCGCACCTCGAACGGCTCGGCCGCATCGATCCAGGCGCCCTCGGCCTGCGCGAGCGCGTGCTCGGCGCCGTCGATCGCCACTCGGGTCGGCCGTGCCGCGAGCAGCAGCCCGCGACCCCCGCCCTCGACGCGGTGGGCGCCGGCGATGCGGCGCAGCTCGAAGGGCGCCGCGGGGCGGTACGCGACCGCGCCCTCGAGCGACGTCGACGGCAGGCGGGGCTCGACGAGCGGCGTCGTGTCGACGACCCGCAGCAGCTCGGGCACGTCGACGTGCTTCGGGGTGAGGCCGCCGCGCAGCACGTTGTCGCTCGGCCCCATCAGCTCGATCGCGAGGCCCTCGAGGTAGGCGTGGAGGTTGCCGGCGGGCAGGTACAGCGCCTCGCCCGGCGCGAGCGAGACGCGGTTGAGCAGCAGGGCCACGAGGATGCCCGGGTCGCCCGGGTGGGTGCGCGCGAGCCGGTCGACGGTGTCGGCCTCCACGGGGTGCGCCGCCGCGATCACCGGAGCGGCCGCCTCGGCCGCGGCGACGGCGGCGGCGACCTCGTCGCCGCCCGAGAGCAGCCACGCGAGCGCGTCGCCCGCCCGCACGCGCGCGGCGACGGGCGCGAGCCGCGCATCGGCCGAGGCGAGGGCGTCGAGCACGCGCAGCGCCTCGCCCGCGAGGCGGAAGCCACTGAGCGCCTCGAACGGCGTCACCGCGACGATGAGCTCGGGCTTCGGATGCGGGTCGCGGTAGTTGCGCTCGGGCGCGTCGCGGGCGATGCCGAGCCGATCCTCGCGCGCGAAGCCCTCCTGCGCCTCCGAGGCATCCGGGTGCGCCTGCAGCGACAGCGGCTCGGCCGCCGCGAGCGCCTTCAGCAGCAGCGCGGGCTGCGGCCGGCCCCACGCGTCGAGCGCCTCGCCGAGCCCGCGCCCCGCGTGCTCCCCCGCCGCGACGGTCGACGGGCAGCCCGGGTGCGCGCCGAGCCACAGCTCGGCCTCGGGGTCGCCGGAGGCGTCGCGGCCGAGGTAGTCCGCGAGCAGCGTCCTGCTGCCCCACGCGTATGCCCTCGGCTCGTTGGCGATCGGCACAAACACGCGCGCGGTCTCCTTCCGGCAGATTGGCACGAGCGTACCAACGGGCGGGGCGGTCGCCGCCCGCCGCCCTAGCCTTGCCGCGACGGCCGAGCTCGGCCGGGAGAAACGAGGAGCCATGACGTTCACGCCGCTGGAGAGCGACTTCTACGGGTTCGCCGCCGACCTCAGCGAGGCCGAGCAGGCGTCGCTGGCCGAGGTCCGCGCGTTCATGGAGGAGCGCGTGCGACCGGTCATCGACGAGCACTGGCACCGGGACGCGTTCCCGACCGAGCTCGTGCCCGGCATCGCGGCGCTCGGCGTCGTCGGCCCCGGCTGGCCCGAGACCGCGAGGTTCGAGAATTCGGCGGTGTACCGCGGCTGGGTCGCGCTCGAGATGAGCCGCGTCGACGCATCCGTGTCGACGTTCGTCGGCGTGCAGAACGGCCTCGTCGCAGGATCGATCGGCGTCGCCGGCTCCCCGGAGCAGCGCGCCGAGTGGCTGCCGCGCCTCGCCGACTGCTCGGTCATCGGCGCCTTCGGGCTCACGGAGCCCCTCTCGGGCTCCGACTCGGCGCAGGGGCTGCGCACCACCGCCCGCCGCGAGGGCGACGAGTGGGTGCTCGACGGCGCCAAGCGCTGGATCGGCAACGCCACCCACGCCGACATCGTCGTCGTGTGGGCGAAGGACGTCGAGGACGGCCAGGTGAAGGGCTTCATCGTGCCGACCGACGCGGCGGGCTTCCGCGCCACGAAGATCGAGCGCAAGATCGCGCTCCGCATGGTGCAGAACGCCGACATCGAGCTCGAGGGCGTGCGCGTGCCGGAGTCGATGCGGCTGCAGGGCGCGTCGAGCTTCCGCGACACCGCGCGCGTGCTGCGGCTCACGCGCGCCGAGGTCGCGTGGAGCGCCGTCGGCGTCATGATCGGCGCCTACGAGGCAGCCGTGCGCTACACGACCGAGCGCGTGCAGTTCGGAAAGCCCGTCGCCGGCCACCAGCTCGTGCAGGACCTGCTCGCCAAGTCGCTCGGCCACATCACCGCGTCGATCGCGCTGTGCGTGCAGGTCTCGCGGATGCTCGACGAGGGCCGGCAGGAGGACGCCCACTCGGCCCTCGCGAAGGCCTTCGCGACGACGCGGATGCGCGAGGTCGTCTCGTGGTGCCGCGAGGTGTGCGGCGGCAACGGCATCGTGACCGACTACGACGTCGCCCGCTTCTTCGTCGACGCGGAGGCGCTCTACACGTACGAGGGCACGGCGCAGATGAACGCGCTCATCGTCGGGCGGGCCATCACGGGGAGCTCGGCGTTCGCCTGACGCTCCGCAGCGACTCGGCCGCGCGGCGCATCGCGCGGCCGATCGACCAGCCCGTCACGTGCGTGAGCGCCTCGCGCACGATGCCGGGCGTCATCTTCGACACGCCGAGCTCCCGCTCGCGGAAGAGGATCGGCTCCTCGACGACCACCGCCCCCACGTCGTGCGCGCGGCGCGTCATGTCGATCTGGAAGCAATAGCCCTGGCTGCGCACGTCGTCGAGCGGCAGCCGGCGCAGCAGCTCGGCGGTGTAGGCGCGGCATCCGGCCGTCATGTCGTGCACCGGCGAGCCGAGCGCCACCCTGGCGTACAGGTTGCCGGCGCGCGAGATCGCCTCCCGGTGCCAGGGCCAGTCGACGATGCCGCCGCCGGAGACCCAGCGCGAGCCGATCACGAGATCGGCGCCCGGCCGCCCGTCGTGCCGCAGCCGCGCGAGCATGCGCGGCACCGCGTCGGCCGGGTGCGAGCCGTCGGCGTCGAACTCGACCACCGCATCCGCGCCGCGCTCGAGCGCGAGCCGCATGCCGTCGAGGTACGCCGCGCCGAGCCCCTGCTTCGCGGGCCGGTGCAGCACGCTGATGCGCGAGTCGGCCGCGGCCATCGCGTCGGCGAGCTCGCCGGTGCCGTCGGGGCTGCTGTCGTCGATCACGATCACCTCGACGTCGGGCGCGGCCTGCAGCAGCCGGTCCATGGTGACCGGCAGCGCCTCGAGCTCGTCGTAGGTGGGGACGAGGACGATGGCGCGCAATGGGGCTCCGAGCGGTCGTGGACAGGATCGGGTGCATCCTCGCACACGGCTCCCGGGACGTCGGCCCGCGGTCCCGCGCTGCGATACCGTGGACGGTCGCCCGCCCCGAGGAGCCCGCAGCATGACCGAGACCCCGCCCGTGGTCGCGCCCGCCCGGCGCGAGCGGCTGCTGTGGATGGACGGCCTGCGGGGGCTCGCGATCCTGCTCATCGTGCTGCTGCACGCGACCGAGATGCTGCGCTCGATCGGCCTGCAGCCGCACATCGCGGTCGACATCTTCAACACGGTCGCGTCGCCGTTCCGCATCCCGCTGCTCATGACGCTCTCGGGCATGCTGCTGGGCGGCTCGCTGTCGAAGGGCGCGGGCCGCTACGTGAGCGGCAAGCTGCGCGCGATCGCCTGGCCGTACGCCGTGTGGCTCGTCATCCTGCTGCTGGTGTTCCCGAGCCTCGGCCCCGACATCCTGGTGCGCGGCCTCTGGGCGCCGAACACCTACCTCTGGTACCTGCACACGCTGCTGATCGCCTACCTCGTGGCGCTCGCGCTGCGCCGCGTGCCCGACTGGATCAGCATGGTCGGGGCGCTGCTGCTCGCTGCCGCCGTCACGCTGCTGCCGATGCCAGAGGTCGTCGCGACGATGAAGCTCGAGCGCACGTTCCTCATGCTCGCGTTCTTCTTCGCCGGCCACCTGCTGATGCAGCACCTGCCGACCGCGCTGCCGCTGCTGCGCCACCCGATCTCGATCGTCGTCGGCCTCGTCTGCACCGGCAGCGTCGTGGTGGCCTCGCTGCAGCCGGGCTGGAACGTCTCGAACGACGTGACCTTCGCCGTGCCGCTGCTCGCATCGCTCGCGGTCGGGCTCGCGCTGCTGTCGCTCCTGCCCTGGCGCGACCCGGTGTCGCGCTGGCTGCGCTGGGCGGGCCGGCACTCGATCGTCTACTACACGACCCACTGGATCGCGCTCTACTGGACGCTGCAGCTCGTGGCGGGCCCGCTCATCCCCTTCGGCTTCAGCGAGGTCGCGGTCGCGATGGTCGCCGGCGCGATGGTGGCGGGCGCGGCGCTCGCGTGGCTCGTGCAGCTGCGCACGCCCGTGCGCTGGCTGTTCCGCGTCTGAGGGACGACCTGGATAGCATCGGAGCGGGGCCGAGCGGCCTCCGACGCTCGGCAGAGGAGAGATCGTGACGCAGCAGCACGTGGTCGTCACCGGCGCGGCCGGCTACATCGGCAGGCACGTCGTGACGGCGCTCCTCGACGAGGGCGCCCGGGTCACCGCCGTGGTGCGCCAGCACCGCGCCTACCGCGTCGACGAGCGCGCCGACATCGTCGAGCTCGACCTGCTCGCGCCGGGCGCCGACCTCGCGCGCCTCACCGCCGACGGCCCGGATGCGCTGGTGCACCTGGCATGGGAGGCGGGCTTCGCGCACGACGCGCACGCGCACATGCTGCGGCTCTCGGACCACTACCGGGTGCTGTCGCACTTCGCGGAGGCCGGCGTCGGCCGGATCGCGGCGCTCGGCACGATGCACGAGGTGGGCAGGCACGAGGGCGCGATCACCGCCGAGACCCCCACGAACCCGATGTCGCTCTACGGCATCGCCAAGGACGCGCTGCGCCGCGCGGTGCTGCACACCTTCGGCGAGACCCATGCGGTGCAGTGGCTGCGGGCGTACTACATCTACGGCGACGACCGGAACAACCAGTCGATCTTCACGAAGCTGCTGCAGGCGGCCGAGCAGGGCAAGCAGGTCTTCCCGTTCACGACGGGCACGAACCGCTTCGACTTCATCCACGTGCGCGAGCTCGGGCAGCAGATCGCCGCGGTCGCGCTGCAGGACGAGGTGCGCGGCGTGATCAACGTGTGCTCGGGCGAGCCGGTGTCGCTGCGCGACCAGGTCGAGCGCTTCATCGCCGACCACCAGCTCGACATCCGCCTCGACGTGGGCGCCTTCCCCGACCGCCCCTACGACTCCAAGGAGACGTACGGCGACGCGACGGTCATCCGCGAGCTGATGGCGAAGCGCGCCCGCTGACCGCGGCAGGCGCGAGCGAGGGGGCCGGCGGATGCCGGCCCCCTCGCTCGTCGCTCCTGGCCCTTAGAAGGTCGGGCCCGCGGGCAGGCGCGCGATGGCCGCCGCAGACATCGCCGTGCGGCTGCTCAGCGTGCCGCCGAGCTCGGCCAGCACCGTGCGGCTCGGCACGTACCGCGCCGCGCCGCCCTCCAGCATGTACGTGCGGCCCGTCGGGTCGACGACGAACTGGTGCACGACCGCGGTCGAGCGGTCGAGCTGATCGCACACCGCGGCGCTGAGCGCGACGTGGTCGAGCCGCCACGCGGCGGCGACGGTCGCCGACGCGAAGGGCCGCAGCTCCCCGCCGATCGACACCAGGTCGGTCGAGCCGCACCGGTAGCCGAAGTCATCGATCGCCGGCCCCTTGGGGAGCGCCGCGATCGCCGCGGACGAGAGGTTGCGCCACTCGAGCGGCATGCCGAGCGCCGTCGCGTAGTCGCGGTGCGCGAGGTACATCGCGCGCGTGCCGTCCCACAGGTAGATGCGCGCATCCGGCCCCCGCACCCACTCGCCCGCCGCGAGCGGCGACGTCGCGTCGGCGCCCTTCGGCAGCAGCGCGATGGAGGACGCCGGCACCGGCGTGCGGCCGCTCAGCGTGCCGCCGAGGTCGGCCAGCACCGCGCGGCTCGGCACGTAGCGCGCCTGGCCGCCCTCCATCAGGTAGGTGCGGCCCGACTCGTCGACGATGAACTCCAGCGCGCCCGTGCTCGAGCGGGTCAGCTCGGCGCACAGCTCGGCGTCGAGCGACGCGTGCGTGAGGCGCCACGCGGCCGCGGCCGTCGTCGAGGCGTACGGGCGCAGCACGCCGTCGGTCGCGACGAGGTCGGTCGAGGCGCACCGGAAGCCGAAGCCGCCGATCGCGGGGCCAGCGGGCAGGGCCCGCACGACGTCGTCGGTGACGTTCCGCACCTGCCAGGGCAGGCCGAGCGCGTTCGTGAACTCGGAGTGCTGCACGTGCAGCGCGCGCGAGCCGTCCCAGAGCAGCACGCGGCCGTCGCTGCCGCGCACGAGCTCGCCGAGCTCGACGTCGAGGATGCGCGGCACGCCGTCGAGGCCGCGCGGCGCGACCTCCCAGATGCGCGCCGGCACGCCGAAGCGCGAGCGGATGAACTCGTAGGAGGCCTCGTCGGCCACCGGCTGGAGCCGCGCGCCGGAGGCGAGGTAGAGCGCGCCGCCGCGCTCGCGCACGAAGTGCGGCCCGAGCGCGCTGCCCGCCGAGGGCAGCGCCTGCAGCACGGTGCCGAGCTCGGTGCGCGCCGTGAAGAGCGCCGAGCCGCCGTACTTCGCGGGGTCGACGCGCAGCATGCCGCCGTCGGTCAGCAGGTAGGCGCCGGCGGCGCCGCGGAGGCGCGACGGCAGCTCGGCCGCGGTCGCCGGCAGCTGCTGCAGCGACGCGTCGGTGAAGACGGTGCCCGCGCTCGACGGGAGCAGCTGGATCTGCGCCTGCGAGAGCGCGACGACGCCGCTGCCGCTCTTGATGCGCAGGATGGTGCCCGCGGCGTTCCGCACCGCCGTGCCAGAGTCGAGCACGGGCGGCCCGACGCGCAGGTGCGCGATCGCGGCGTCGTCGAGGCGCACGCGGTCGGCGGAGTAGCCGTAGCGCGTGGGGATCGTGACGTCGGCGAGCTCGCGCCGCGTGCCCGACTGGATGAGCCAGTCGTGGCCGTCGCTGCCGACGACGGTCGCGGCGATCGCCTCGCCCGCGGGCAGGCGGGCCTGCAGGGCCGAGCTGAGCCTCGGGTGGCCGGTGCACGCGAGCTGCCACTGCTGCAGCTGCGAGCACGAGGCGAAGCGGTGCGACACCCCGTCGTCGACGAGGCGCACGGCGCCGTCGGTGCCGGTGACCAGGCGTCCGAGCGCCGCGCCCTCGGTGTAGGCCGAGAGGGTCGCGCCGTCGACGTCGCGCGGCTCGCCGAAGGCGGGGCTGTACTCGGCGAGGATCTCGCGGGAGGTCACGTGGTGCCGCGCCGTGCCGCTGATGAGGTAGACCTTGCCGTTGCCGCGGTCGCGCAGCAGCGACGTCGAGGCGACGCCCTCGCGCGGGTCGCCGAACCAGTCGGTCCACATGCGCCAGAAGTTGCGGTTGCCGTAGGCGGAGCAGGCGTCGCCGGAGCCGTAGAGGTTGCCGAGCGCCGCGGCGTTCGGCTGGTACGGCGTGTAGACGTAGAGGCCCGCGGTCGCCTGGTTGCGGATGTACACGGGGCTCGTGCCGCAGGCGATGTTGGGGTGGTACTGGATCTGGTTGGTCTGGCCCGCGCGGTAGCGCCAGTTCTGAGGATGCGCCGCGTAGCGCTGGAACTGCCGCCCGGCGTTGTAGAGCTGGTAGAAGAAGCCGCCGAACGCCGGGTCGCACGGAGCGGTGTCGGGGCATGCGAAGCCCGTCGCACGCTCGTAGCGGATCGCGGTCGGCGCCGTGAGCGTCACGAGGCTCTGCTCCTTCTGGAGGAGCACGAGCAGCGCGCGCGGGCTGATGTCGCACGCGCGCGAGACGTCGGTGATGATCTGCGCCGACGTGCGGTTGGCATAGGCCGGGATCGCGTCGCAGTACTGGCTGCCGGCCATGGCCGGCGTCGGCTGCCCGTAGTCCTTGAGGCACGTGTACCCGCTCTGGCACGTGCGCACCTGCGCGTCGAGGAAGGCCTGCACCTGCGCCGCGGTCATCGCGTCGCCGTCGAAGAACTGCTCGTCGCTGACGATGTAGCCGGGGTCGAAGTTCGAGGCGACGGCCGCCTCGGCGGCGGGGGGCTCGCTCGGCGGCGCGACGGTCAGCAGGCCGGCGACGAGCGCCACCACCGCCACCGTCGACACCTTGGTGCGCCATCGCCGCATGCTTCAACCAATCCTTGAGAGTTCGGGCGCGACGATCGTACCCCACGGCGCGTGCCGCACAAGGGGGGGGCGCGGATCGGCGCCGGTCAGCCCCGACGGAGGTCGAGCAGGCTGCCGTCGAGCGCGAGCATGCCGCCGGAGGTGCGGAAGCCGCCGCCGAGCACAGTGAAGTGCCCGCCGTGCTGGAGCGAGTCGTACATGTGGGTGCGGTGCTCGTCCTGCGCGGTCGCCGAGATCGTGTAGGCGCCGGGGGCGAAGGGCAGGTGCTCGACGCGCACGTCGACCGAGCCGGATCCGCGCTCGACCGCCTCCGGCACGAACCCGCTGTCACGGCCGTGCAGGCTCCACAGGTGCATGCCGTCGACGGTGTGCAGCTGCACGCCGAAGACCGGCCGCTCGATGCGCTCGGAGGCCTCGAACGACAGCCGGAAGGTCGCGGGCGCGCCCGCGCGCGCCTCCGACACCTCGTCGCCGTGCTCGTCGACGAGGCTCAGCCGCGTGAACTGCACCTCGCCCGAGCCGTGGCGCACGCCGCCGCCGGGGCCGGCGGTCACCGCGTGGCCCGAGTCCGCGTACTCGTCGACGATGTCGGATGCGATGCCGACATCCTGCAGGACGCCGTTGTCGAGCCATGCGGCGTGGTCGCAGAACGTGCGCATCTGCTCGATGCCGTGGCTCACGACGATCACCGTGCGGCCCTCGCGCCGGAACTGCGCGAACTTGTCCATGCACTTCTCCTGGAACTCCATGTCGCCGACGGCGAGCACCTCGTCGACGAGGAGGACGTCGGGCTCGACGTGGATGGCGACGGAGAAGCCCAGGCGCACGTACATGCCCGAGGAGTAGTTCTTGACCGGCTGGTCGATGAAGCGCTCGACGCCCGAGAAGGCGACGATCTGGTCGAACTTGCGGTCGAGCTCCTGGCGCGTCATGCCGAGGATCGAGCCGTTGAGGTAGACGTTCTCGCGACCGGAGAGCTCGGGGTGGAAGCCGGAGCCGACCTCGAGCATCGCGGCGACGCGGCCGCGGGTCGTGATCGAGCCGGAGTCGGGGTTCAGGATGCGCGCCATGCACTTCAGGAGCGTCGACTTGCCGGAGCCGTTGCGCCCGAGCAGCCCGAACGTCGAGCCCTCCGGCACCTCGAACGAGACGTCCTTGAGCGCCTCGAAGCGGTCGTAGACCGCGCGGCGCCCGCTCAGCAGCGTCTGCTTGATCGACTGGTTGCGGTCGCGGTAGACGCGGAAGGACTTCGAGACGTGGTCGACGTCGACGGCGGCGGTCATCAGATCTCCTCGACGATGTCGCGGGCGAGGCGGTCGAAGACGAGCTTGCCCACGATGAGCGACGCCGCCGACCAGATGAGCAGGGTCACCCAGATGTCCCATGTGGGCACCGCGAAGTCGTAGAGGATGTTGCGGTAGGCCTCGATGAAGCGCTCGGCCGGGTTGGCCTGGAAGATCGCGACGAGCGGCAGGTCGACGCCGTCGGCGGCGAACGCCTCCTGGCGCTCGCGCACGAGCTCGACCGAGAAGAGCACGCCCGAGGCGTACATCCACACCTGGCTGAAGATGCTCCAGAGGTGCCGCAGGTCGCGGAAGTAGATGCTCGCGACGCTCAGCACCATCGAGATGCCCAGCACGAAGGCGAAGGTCAGCACGAGCAGCGGCACGAGGAGCGGCGCGTACAGCAGCACGAGCGGGCCGCCCACGAGCGCCATCACCGCGAGCAGCACGAGCAGCTCGATGCCGAAGTTGAAGCTCGACGAGAGCACCGACGAGACCGGCAGCACCGAACGTGGGAAGTAGACCTTCGTCAGCAGCCCGGCGTTGTCGAGCATGCTGTTCATGCCGGCCGCGACGGAGCCCGAGATGAAGCCCCAGACGATGACGCCGACGCCGATCCAGAGCGGGAAGACCTCGAGGCCCGAGTTCGTGCCGGGCGCGACCGGCAGCTGGAAGAGCAGGCCGAAGACGATCGAGTAGACCGCGATCTGCGCGAGCGGGTTGATGAGCGACCAGACGCGGCCGAGGAAGGTGCGCTTGTACTGCGCGCGGATCTCGCGCAGCGTGAGGTTGCGCATCAGGTTCAGGGTGACCCTGCGCTCCTCGCGCCTGCTCTCGCGCTCGACCTGGCTCATCGTCCTCCGTCCCCCGGCGGACGGGAACGTCGCTCGGGCAGAGGCGAGACTACCACCGCAGGCGCCTGCATCACGGGCCCTCGACGCCCGGCACGATCTGCAGGTAGCGCTGCGTGAGCACGAGCACGACGACATCCGCTCCCGCCGCCTCGGCCTCCGCCGCGACGTCCGGCATGCCCGACGGCGCCTCGAGCGACGAGCGGATCTGCGTCGTCTCCTGGAACATCGTCTGGAACATCGGGCCGATCTGGCTGCCGGTCGAGTCGCGCACGAGCAGCACGTGCTGCTCCATGGGCGCCGCCGACGTGCTGGTGGTGATGGGCAGGCCCTCCATGTCGGTCGACGTGGCCGCGTCGGCCTCGCGCTCGACGCCGTCGGGGCCGACGATCGTCATGGGCGCGGGCTCCTCCGTCCATACCGGCACGGTCCAGTCGGGGCCGGGCTCGCGCGGCAGGCCCACGCCGGCGAACTCGTTGCGGTCGAGCACGACGTCGGCACCCTCGATCGGGAGCTCCGGCATCGCCGCGAGCGACGCATCCGCCTCCCGCATGCACGCGGCCAGCTGCTCGAAGGCGACGGATGCGCCGTAGTCGGTCCAGTGGCTGTTGAGGGGCGAGTAGAGCGGCGTCGTGGCCGCCTCCTCGGCCATCGCCGCGCGCACGTCGACCCACGGCACCTCCGGCAGCTCCTCCTGCAGCTGCGCGAAGTGGCCCGGTCCCCGCAGCGCCTCCATCCAGTCGGGCAGCGCCTCGGGCACGATCTGCCACTTCGCGGGCGCGACGACCACGTACAGGTCGCGCCCCTGCTCGGCGAGGTCGGCGCGCATGTTCGACAGGTAGCCGTCCCACGCCTCGACGTGCTCGGGCGAGAGCTCGGTGCGGCCCACCGCCTGCGAGAGGTTCGACCAGTGGGGCTCGCCCAGCAGCACGTGGCCGTCGTCGCCCTCGACCCAGTAGCCGCCGAGCCCGTCGACGTGCTCCTGCCAGACCGCCTCCGACGCGGCCGCGGCCTCGCCAGCCCACGGATCCACGGCGGGCTCGGCGAAGTCGGGGGCGCACGCGGCGGGCAGCGGCGCGCCCGGCTCGGCGGTGGGCTGGATCACGCCCTCGCCGAGCGGGCTCTGCTGCCCGCGCCAGACCATGCCGGCGATCGTCGCGACGACCACGAGCGCGATCAGCAGCACGAAGGGCACGAGCCGCCACCGGTGGTCGTGGCGCCACGACGCCTTCGCCTCCGGCAGGTCGCGCAGGCCCTGCCCGCCCTCGGCCGTCATGCCCCGCTCCCGGTCTCGGCGCGCATCCGCGCCGCACGGGGCGTGGACGAGAAGCGCGGGTCGACGACCCGGCCCATGAGCCGCTCCCACGCGGGCGTGATCACGCGCGCGTAGAGGCGCTCGAGCCAGCCCGGCATCCAGTTCTTGAGGCTCATCGCCGGCTGCTCGATGAGGTGCCAGGAGAGGTACGCCGCGATGTGGACGGCGACGATGATCACCACGTGGTAGACGAGCCAGCCGGCGTCCTGCAGCCCGAAGTAGGCAGCGAACTGCATGATCGGCCACGCGAAGATGTAGACGCCGTACGAGAAGTCGCCCGGCCTCTCCCAGCTCCGCAGCCGCGTCGCCCGCACCGCGAACCACATGAGCACGTAGCTGAAGAGGTAGGTGCCCCAGATGTTCCAGCCGCCGAACGCGTACGTCGCGCCAGCGCCGAGCGCGGCGGCGATCGCGAGGCGGTCGTCGATCGGGATGCGGTCCTTCCAGACGGCGAAGAGCATGCCGAAGGCGAAGGGCGCGAGGAACATGAGCATGAACGGGTCGCTCAGCCAGCGCCACGCGTTCCCCACCGTGCCCGCGCCCATCCACTGCATCGCGTTCAGGACGATGATCGCCGAGGCGACGGCCGTGGTGAGCCACCGGTAGGCGAGCAGGCCGAGGAGCCCCATGAACCCGACGAGGATGTAGGCGCGGAACTCGTAGAGCAGGGTCCAGGCGGAGCCGTTCCAGTCGTGTCCGCCGTGCGAGGCGAACGGCAGCGAGTCGCCCATCTCGGCGATGTTGCGCTGCCCGAGCTCGAGCCACATGTTGCTCAGGAAGTACGTCCAGGGCGACTCGCGGGGCGCCGTGAAGTAGCCGTCGATGCTGCCCGTCTCGCGCCACCAGGCGATGGGCGCGAGCACGAATGCCGTCGTGAGCAGCGCGAGCCAGAACGCCGGGAAGATGCGCAGCGCGCGGCGCCAGAAGTAGCGGAAGATCGACGACCGGCCCATGCGCGACTGCGTGATGAGGAACCCGGAGAAGAAGAAGAAGCCCGCGACGGCGACGCCGCCGAGCGACTGCTCGGTGGAGATCTGCACGCCGAGGTCGTTGCCGCCGTAGAAGCCGCCGAGCGGCCCCGCGTGGCTGAAGATCACGAGGAACGCCATGAGCCACCGGAGGAAGCCGATGCTGTTCGACCGCGGGTCGAAGGCCTCCTCGAGCGTGAGCGCGGTGCGCCGCTCGCCCACTCAGCGCCTCTTCAGGACGCGCCGCGCGTTGCGGTAGCCCCCGCGCATGGCGGCGTAGGCGGGCACGAGCGCCTTCGCGAGGCGCGGCGAGCGGCCCAGCACCGACAGCTTGAGCGCGGCGACGAGGTCGATGCCGCTGTTGGCGCGCACGCGGGCGATCTGCTCCTCCGGGGCGCCCGGGATGCCGGCCGAGATCGCGTCGAGCTTGTACTCGAGCATCGTGTGCGACTCGGCCGCCTGCCGTGTGCCCATGACGGTGCGCACCTGGTAGCCGCGGCTGAAGGCGGCGTAGCCGAACAGGCGCTCGACGACGTGCGTGAGGCCGCCGTCGGAGTAGCCGCCCTCGGTCGGGAAGTCGTCCCACGCGAAGTCGGCGTCGAGGAGCGGCCGCAGCGCAGCGGGCCGGGCGATGAACATCGAGCCGTAGGGCGCGAGCGGGCTCAGGTCGTCGAACTCGACGTCGATGCCGAGCCGCTTCGCGAGCCGCTGCGCGGGCGCGCGGTTCGTGAACCAGGCGTTGCCCATCGTCGGGTAGCCCATGTGGATCATCGGCGGGAACACCATGCCGAGCGTGTCGTCGGCGGCGAAGCCGCGCAGCACGTTGGCGGTGTAGCCGGGCGAGCCGAGCAGGTTGAGCAGCAGGTGGTCCTTGAAGAAGGTGCCCTTCGTGTAGCCGTCCTGCGGGCTGCGCTTGGAGTGCAGCTTCACGATCACGTCGAACTCGTCGCCGAGCAGCACGTCGCGGCAGCCGAGCAGGAACGCCGAGATGTCGCGCCCGCGGTTGGAGGGCAGCACGCGCACGTCGTCGCCCGTGCGGCCGCGCGCGGCGAGCCGCTCGAGGATGCGCTCGCGCTTCGCGTCGTCGCTCGTCGTGGCGATGAGCCGGTAGCCGCCCGGGATCGTGTCGGCGCGGTCGAGCAGCTCGTCGATGAGGTCGTCGTAGTAGACGTGGGCGAGCACGCCGACGCGCAGCGCCGACGGGTCGGCGCCGCCGAGGTCGACGTCGGGGTGGATGTCGAGCATCGCCAGGTTGGCGTGGAGCGCGCGCGGCTGCGCCGTGCGGGCCTGGTCCTCCCACAGCAGCCGCATCGGGAAGCCCTTGTCGCGCATCCGCTCGATGACGCGGCCCGCCCGGATCGCGCGCTCGTCGTGGTAGAGCGGGTCGTGGAAGAACAGCCGGCGCTTGATGATCGGCAGCCCGTCGTCGACCATCTCGGTGATCATGTCGAAGATCGGGTGCGCGACCGGGTAGTCGGCCTCGGGGAACGCCGTCGCCGAGCGGAAGCCCTTCGACTCGAAGTGGTCGGTGAAGCGGCCCTCGTGCTGGCCGATGGAGTCCTCGTACGACTCGATCGGCGGCATGCCGTCCCAGTACTCGCGCCACGCGGGGCTCTGGTGCATGCTGCGGCGCACGGTGATCCAGTGCGTCTGCAGGTGGCGCTTGAGCGTGCCGGTCGCGGCGAGGCTGCTCACCGCGGGCCCGTGGTCGGTGACGCCCCAGAAGTCGCACTCGGTCGCGGCCATGCGCTCGAGCATCGGCTGGTAGGAGCCGATCGGGCCGTAGAACGTGTAGTTCATGAGCGTCAGCTCGTCGTAGCCGGCGAGCCGGTCCCAGCCGAACTCGCGCATCGCGTCGCGGTAGGCCATGACGTCGAAGCCGACGTTCTCGCGCTCCCAGACCGTGTCGGCGACCGCCTCGAGGGTGCTGCGCCCCTCGGCGCTCAGCGGCGAGTTCGAGACGACGAAGATGTGCTCGTAGTGGTCGCGCACCGCCTGCAGGTGGTGCGGGATGAAGTCGCCGACATGCCCGGCCTTGTCGTAGACGAGGTAGAAGAGCACGTTGGGCATGCGGTGGGCCTCACAGGTCGGCGAGCAGAACGGCAGCCCCCAGGGTACCGTCCATCGCGGACTCAGTCGCCGGAGCGGGGCGGGCGCAGGCGCCCGGCGCCGGTCTGCAGGCCGCGCGCGACGCGGCCGCCGACCGACCGGATCGTGCCGCCCACGCCGCGCGCGACCTGGGCGCGCAGGGCCGCGAGCTCGCGCTCCATGCGCTCCACGGCCTCGCGCGTGCGGCCGAGCTCGGCCGCGAGGCTCGCGTGCACCGCCTCGAGGTGGTCGCGCTGCGCCTCGGTGCGCTCGTGCGCTACCCGCGACGCCTCGGCGCGCGCGGCGTCGGCCTTCTCGTCGATGCGGCGGAAGCCGTCGGCGACGAACAGGGCTGCGCCCAGGTCGTCGACCGAGGCCATGCTGCGCCGCAGGTAGTCGTCGCGGATGCCGAGGTTGAAGGCGGCGTGCGCGTCGGCGTCGGCGTAGGCGCTGTTGCCGGTGGCGGAGGTGTCGTCGCGGCGGTGGTGCCAGAAGGCGAGCGGCTCGCCGTCGATGAAGCCCACCTCCGACGTGCGCAGCACCCGCAGCAGCAGGTCCCAGTCGGCGAGCGCCGTCAGGCGGTCGTCGTAGCCGTCGACCGCGTCGTAGGCGCTGCGGCGGTAGACGAGGCAGATGGGCGGCGTCGCGTTGCGGTAGAGCGTCTCGGTGAGCGTGACCGCGGTGGTGCGCGCCTGGTAGACCTCGCGCTCGAGCTCGACGACCTCGTCGCCCTCGACCCGCTCCCACACGACCGCGGTGCGGGTGGCGACGGCGGCCTCGTGGGCGTGCTCGGCGAGGTGCGCGGCGGTGCGCTCGAGGAACCGAGGGTCCCAGCTGTCGTCGTCGTCGTGGAAGACGAAGGTGGCGGCACTCGAGGCGCGCACGCCGATGTTCATGCCGCGGGGGCGTCCGACGGGCTGCTCGTGGTGCACGACCACGACCTCGTCGGCGACGGTGCCGCGCACCGCGTCGAGCAGGCGCTCGACCCCCGCCGCATCGCCGCCGTCGTTCACGACCACGAGCTGCCGCGGGCGCTCCGTCTGCGCGTCGATGCTGCCGAGCGCGCGCTCGAGCAGCAGCGGGCGGTCCTTCGTGCGGACGACGACGGCGACGTCGACGGCCATGTCAGCGACGCCCCTGCTCGAGGAGCCGCTCGAGGTAGGCGCCGTAGCCGCTCTTCACGAGCGGCTTCGCGAGCTCGGCGAGCTGCGCGTCGTCGATCCACCCGGCGCGCCAGGCGATCTCCTCGATGCAGCCGATCTTGAACCCCTGCCGGTCCTCGATGACCCGCACGTACTCGCTCGCCTGCATCATCGACTCGAACGTCCCGGTGTCGAGCCACGCGACCCCGCGGTCGAGCACCTGCACCTGCAGCCTGCCCTCGTCGAGGTAGCGCTCGTTGATGCTCGAGATCTCGAGCTCGCCGCGAGCGCTCGGCTCGATCGACTTCGCGATCTCGACGACGCCGTTGTCGTAGAAGTAGAGGCCCGGCACGGCGTAGCTGCTCTTCGGGTGCGCCGGCTTCTCCTCGATGGAGACGGCCTTCATCTGGTCGTCGAACTCCACCACGCCGTAGGCGCTCGGGTCGGCGACCTGGTAGGCGAACACGACGCCGCCGTCGACGTCGGTGTGCGAGCGCAGGTTCGAGCCGAGCCCGGTGCCGTGGAAGATGTTGTCGCCGAGCACGAGCGCCGCCGAGTCGCCGTCGAGGAACTCCTCGCCGATGATGAACGCCTGCGCGAGGCCGTCGGGGCTCGGCTGCACCGCGTACTCGATGCGCATGCCGAGCGACGAGCCGTCGCCGAGCAGCGCCTTGAACTGCTCGTTGTACTCGGGCGTCGTGATGACGAGCACCTCGCGGATGCCTGCCATCATGAGCGTCGACAGCGGGTAGTAGACCATCGGCTTGTCGTAGATGGGCATGAGCTGCTTCGAGATGCCCTTGGTGATCGGCCACAGCCGCGTGCCGCTGCCGCCTGCAAGGATGATGCCGCGCATGGGTCGATGCCCGTCCTTCCGGTCGCTGTCGGGTGCGATGCAGTCTATGCGGCCGGAGGCCTGACGCGGCCTCAGGAGCCGGCGACGGGACCCATGACCACGGTGACGAGCGTCGTGACGACGACCGCGAGGCATCCGGCGATCACGAGCGCCTGCCAGCGCAGCCGCTGCGCGATGAGCGCGAGCGCCGCGAAGGCCACGAAGCCCATCGTCGCGCCGTAGCGCGCGCTCGGCCGGGGGAAGTAGTGCGTGCCGCCGCTCGAGAGGAACGACTGCAGCTGCACGATGAGCGGCCAGCCCAACGAGCCGATGAGCGCCGCGATCGCGATCACCGCGAGCGCGCTGCCGCGGCGCGCGACGGCGAGGCCGACGAAGATCGCCGCGAGGCCGACGATCGAGCCGATCCCGCCGACGAACGCGACGAGCTCGCCCGAGGCGACACCCTCCTGCGCGTACGTGTGGCCCATGGTGGACAGGCCGCGAGGGATCGTCGGCAGCCACTCGAGGAACGGCGTGCCGGTGAACGGCTGGGTGTTGACGCCCTCGACCGGGTTCTCCCAGTCGGGGTCGCCGCGGCCGGCCTGGAAGCGGGTCCAGAGCACGTAGACCGCCCCCACCGCGGCGACCATGGCCGCGCCCGTCGCGAGCAGCCAGCCGCGCCCGGCCCACGGGCGGTAGCGCTCGGGCAGCAGCGCGAGCACGACGAACGCGCCGGCGATCGCGAGGAACGGCAGCGCGTTCATGACCTTGACGCCGGCCGCGAGCGCCGCGAGCGCGACGAGCAGCACCGCGGGCAGCCAGCGGCGCCGGCCGCGCGGGTCGACGGCGCCGCCGAGCGCGAGGAGGCCGAGCGCGGTCGTGAGGAGGAAGGGCGCATCGTTCGTGACGATCGTGGCGGCGGTGAGCCCGGCCCACCACATGCCCGCGAGCGCGGCGACCGACCCCGCGAGCGCCGGGCCGACGCCGAGGCGGCGGAGCGCCAGGTGCATGACGACCATGCCCGCCGCGAGCCACACCGCGCCGAGCGCGCGGGCCGAGAGCACGAAGTTCCAGCCGGTGACCGACTCGACGGCGCGCGCGGCGAAGCCCGTCGCGAGGTAGTAGAGCGGCGGGTGCGAGAAGTTGTACTGCGCGGCCGACACCGGGTACGCCTCGGCGGGCCCGGTGGTGCCGCAGGCCGGCAGCCGCAGCAGCTCGTTGCCGTAGCAGTTCCAGAGCGCGATGACCTCGGGATCGATCGAGTCGCCCGCGGCCGGGATCTCGAGCTGCGAAGCGTTCCAGGCGTAGTCGATGTGCGACGGCTCGTCGAGCGCCGACAGCGGCGCGCCGCGCGCCACGACCGTGAGCACCGCCACCATCGCGAGCGCCGCGAGGGCGACCATCACGAGCGCGTCGACCCATCGCGGCGTGCTCCGGCGGGCGGGGACGCCCGCCTCCGCCCGACGCTCGACGGCCTCCGGCGCCTCGGCGACGGGCCGCGCGGGGGTGCCCTCCGCCGCGTCCGTCATGATGCACAGCCTATCCAGACCCTCAACGTTCCCTTGACCCGCATGGGGTACGACTGGGAGGATCGCACCCGTTTGCTGGTCACGACAGAGACGGTGCACGATGCGCAGGATGACGGCGGCCGCGGCCGCGCTCGCACTGATGGCGACGCTCGGCGTCGCGCAGGGCGGCGCAGAGCGCGCCGAGGCGCAGGGGCTCGAGGTGGGCGGCTCCGGCAACGCCTACTACCTCAACGACCAGTTCACGACGACCGCGAACATCCAGTTCTCGTTCGGGCTCGCGACCGACCAGGTGTACTTCGGCGACTGGGACGGCGACGGCGTCGACACGCCCATGCACCGCCGGGGCGCGACCTTCTCGCTCTCGAACGCCAACGCATCCGTCGCCCCGCAGCAGACCTTCACCTACGGCCGCTCGGACGACCAGGTGCTCGTCGGCGACTGGGACGGCGACGGCGTCGACACGCTCGCCGTGCGCCGGGACACCATCTTCCACATCCGCAACTCGCTCTCCGACGGCAGCGCCGACGCCGTCGTCGCCTACGGCCGCTCGGGCGACACCGTGCTCGTCGGCGACTGGGACGGCACACGCACCGACACGTTCGCGGTCCGCCGCGGGGCGCAGTACCACGTGCGCAACACGATGACGAGCGGCCCGGCCGACGTCATCGTGCAGTACGGCCGCGAGGACGACGACGTGCTCGTCGGCGACTGGGACGGCAACCGCACCGACTCCTTCGCCGTGCGCCGCGACGCGACCTACTTCATCGCCAACCAGATCCGGCCCGGCGAGGCCGACGTCACGGTCGTCTACGGCCGCGTCGACGACGTCGCCTTCTCGGGCGACTGGAACGGCGACGGCGCCGACACCCTCGGCGTGCGCCGCGTGGCCGCTCCCCCGCCCGTGCCCGCCGACCCGGTGAACTGCACCGGGACCGGCGCGAACCAGGTCGACCCCGCGGTGTGCCAGACGATGGAGGCGGCCCGCGCCGACATGCTCGTGCTCGTCAACGCCGAGCGCGCCGAGCGCGACCTGCCGGCGCTGCGGCTCGACCCGTGCCTCGACGAGGTCGCCCAGCACTGGGCGGAGTCGATGGCGTGGCTGCGGACGACCGGCTCGGCGCACAACCCCGACCTCACCGCCGACATGCGTGCGTGCAGCATGCGCAGCTGGGGCGAGAACGTCGCCCGCGACCGCGTCCCGACTCCCGACGAGGAGCGGATCATGGAGCGCTGGCTCGCCTCCACCGGCCACTACAACAACCTCATGACGAGCAGCCGCACGCTGATCGGCGTCGGCGTCGCCCCGAGCAGCGACGGGCACTGGTACTACGTGCTCGACTTCGGCCAGAAGTAGTCGCGCGGCTAGGCTCTCCCTGCGAAGGGGGCCCATGAAGCTGTTCATCCAGATCCCGTGCCTGAACGAGGAGCAGACGCTCCCGATGGTGCTCGAGACGATCCCGAAGGAGATCCCGGGGATCGACGAGATCCACATCCTGGTCATCGACGACGGCTCCACCGACCGCACGGTCGAGGTCGCCCGCGAGCACGGCGTGCGCCACTTCGTGCGCCACCGCCGCAACATGGGGCTCGCCCGCTCGTTCCACGACGGCATCGAGTACGCGCTCTCGCACGGCGCCGACATCGTCGTCAACACCGACGGCGACAACCAGTACCCGCAGGAGATGATCGGCGAGCTCGTGCAGCCCGTCATCCGCGGCGAGGCCGAGATCGTGGTCGCTGACCGGCAGACGCACACGATCGAGCACTTCTCCCCCTTCAAGAAGGCGATGCAGCGCTTCGGCAGCTGGGTCGTGAACCAGGCGGCGGGCACCGACCTGCCCGACGCGGCGAGCGGCTTCCGCGCGTACTCGAAGTACTCGCTCATCCGCCTCAACATCGTCACGCGCTTCAGCTACTGCATGGAGACGATCATCCAGGCCGGCAACAAGCGGCTCGCGATCACCTCCATCCCGGTGCGCACCAACCCGAAGACGCGCGAGTCGCGGCTGTTCAAGAACATCTGGCAGCACATGCGCGAGTCGGGCCTCGCGATCCTGCGGGCCTACTTCATGTACAAGCCGTACGTGTTCTTCGCGACCCTCGGCGTGCTCTTCACCGTGGCCGGCGCGGTGCCGTTCATCCGCTACCTCGTGCTCGTCTGGATGCAGACGCCCGGCAGCCACGTGCAGTCGCTGCTGCTCGGCGTGCTGCTGTTCGTCGGCGCGCTGCTGTCGTTCGCTATGGGGGCGATCGCCGACCTCACGCGCATCACGAGATCGCTGCAGGAGGACTCCCTCGAGCTCGACAAGCTCGATCGCTACGGCCACACGCGCAACTGGGTCACGCTCCCCGCGAAGCCCGAGCACGACACGACCGCAGCGTGAACGAGGGCCTCGCGCGGGCGAGGGAGCGGCTCGCGGCGATCGGATCGAGCGCGCCGCTGCGGTGGGTGCGGCGCCACAAGCGGGCGCTCGCGATCGCGGTGCTCGTGCTCGTCGCGGTCTTCATCGCCGTCTACGTCGCGGTGCGGCCCGAGATCGTCGGCCAGGTGCTCGCGGTCGGTCCGGCCGCACTCGGCTGGCTCACGGGGCTCTACGTGCTCATCGTCGCGACGCACTGGGCGATCCTGCTGCTGACCGTGCGCTGGTGCCAGGCGCGCATCGGCATCCGCGAGGGGCTGCTGCTGACGGTCTACTCGACCGTCGCCAACTTCTTCGGGCCGCTGCAGAGCGGGCCGGGCGTGCGCGCCGCCTACCTGAAGGCCAAGGTTGGCGTGCGCCTGCGCGACTTCACGCTCGCGACGCTCGTGTACTACCTCGCGTTCGGCGCCGTGAACGTGTCGCTGCTGTTCGCCCGCACGCTCCCCTGGCTCGCCGCGCTCGGCCTCGCCGCGACCGTCGTGCTCGTCGCAGTGGTCGCGTGGCGGTCGGGCGCGGGGCGCCGCATCGTGACCGCCGCGATCGCCGCCGTCACGGCCGTGCAGGCGCTGCTCATGGCCGCGGTGTACTTCGTCGAGCTCAACGCGGTCTCCGGCCCCGGCGCCGACGTGCTGCAGTCGCTCGTGTACAGCGCATCCGCCAACCTGTCGCTCTTCGTCTCGATCACGCCCGGCGCGATCGGCTTCCGCGAGGCGTTCCTCGGCTTCGCGCAGTCGCTGCACGGCGTGGGCCTCGACGCGATCATCGCGGCGGGCATCGTCGACCGCGCGTTCTACGTGCTGTTCCTCGGCGCGCTGTTCGTGCTGTCGAGCCTGCTGAACCTGCGGGCGATGTTCTCAGCGCCGGCCGGCGGCGACGCGGATGCCCGCGAGGGCGGCGCCGAGGGCCTCGGCGATGCAAGGGCGTGAGAACGCCCGCTCGTAGAGCTCGCGCCCGCGGCGGCCGACCTCGGCCAGCTCGTGCGGGTGGTCGGCGGCCCAGCGCGCCGCCTCGGCCACGGCGACCGGGTCGCCCTGCGGCACCACGAGCGCGTCGGAGCGGTCGGTGAACGCACTGCTCTCGAGATTGGCGCCCACGAGGGTCGGCACGCCGGAGGCGAGGAACTGGTAGGTCTTGCCGGTGACGACGTACCGGCTCTGCACGGTGTCGCCGAGCGGCCCGCCGATCGCGAGCCCCGTCTCGGCGAAGAGGGCGGGCAGCTCCTCGTACGGCACCCAGCTGCGGTAGCGCACCCGCGCGCCGCGCGCGACGGCGGCGTCGACGCGGGCGCGGTCGTCGTCGGTGCCGCCGACCACGTCGACCGCGATGTCGTCGCGGCCGGCGAGCAGCACCGCCGCCTCGAGCAGCACGTCGAGGCCGTGCAGGGGCAGCATCGAGCCGTAGTAGAGCACCCGGAACGGCGTGCCGGGCTTCCGCGGCGCCGGGCGGAAGGTGGCCTCGTCGGTGCCGACCGGCACCACCTTCCACAGCTCGCGCGGCAGATCCATGAGCTCGGCGGCGTGGTCGGCGTGCGACGCGGTGTCGGCGAGCACCACCGCGCAGCGCCGCATCATGGCGCGGAACGCGCCGCGGAGGGCGCGCGCGGGCAAGGAGCCCGGGCGCAGGCGCCGGTGCTCCTCCACGAACCACTCGACGGGGTTGATGAACTCGTCGTAGACGACCGGGCGGCGGCCGGCGAGCGCGAGCACGAGCGGCACCACCTCGAACGCGCGGAACGTGACGAGGTAGGCGTCCGGCCGGTCCCGGCGCATCCGCCACAGCTCGCCCGCGACCTCGGCGTAGCGACGCACGCCGCGGGAGCGGTTCTTGACGACGATCGCCTCGTCGCCGAGGTCGGCGACCGCGGTGCGGAGCGTGATCGCGCGCACGTAGTCGGGCTGGCGGTAGCAGGTCACCACGGCGATCCGGCGCACGCGCCCCCCTCCCGATGCGTCGCCCGGGCCCTGCCGGATGCAGGCGGGCTCGGGTCAGGCTAGCCGAGGATCGGCGCTAGGCTCAGAGGCTGGCGCGGAGAGAGGCGGGCGATTCGTGACCACACCATCGGACGCGACGGCCGCACCGCTCGTCGCGGTGCTCATGGCCACGCACGACGGCGCCGCCTACGTCGAGGAGCAGGTGCGCTCGATCCTCGGGCAGCGCGACGTGCGCGTGCGCCTGGTCGTCTCGGACGACGCCTCGAGCGACGGCACCCCGCTGCTGCTCGCGCGGCTCGCGGCCGACGAGCGCGTCACGGTGCTGCCGCCGGGCAGCTTCGGCACCCCGCAGGCGAACTTCCTGCGGCTCATGCGCGAGGCCGACGTCGACGGCGCGGTCGCGGTCGCGCTCGCCGACCAGGACGACGTCTGGCACGACGACAAGCTCTCGCGGCAGCTCGCCCTGCTCGAGCGGCTCGACGTCGACGCGGTCTCGTCGAACGTGGTCGCCTTCTGGGAGCGCGAGGACGGCAGCCGCCGCACCGAGCTGATCGACAAGGCGCAGCCGCAGACCCCGCTCGACTTCCTGCTCGAGTCGGCGGGCCCCGGCTGCACGTTCCTCATCGACGCCGAGGCGTTCGCCGCGATCCGCGACGCCATCCGGCAGCCGCCGCACGGCAGCGCACGCATCGACGACAGCGCCGTGCCGCACGACTGGCTCGCCTACGCGATCGTGCGCGCGAGCGGCGGGCGCTGGCACATCGACGCCGAGCCGACGCTCGACTACCGCCAGCACGACGCCAACGCGACCGGCGCGAACGCCGGGCTCGCGCAGGCCGCGGTGCGGTTCCGCCGGCTCGCCTCGGGCGAGTACCGGCAGCAGTGCGGCGCCGTGGCGCGGCTGAGCGCCTCGGTCGCCGACGACGCGCAGCGCCCGCGCCTCGAGCGGATAGCGCCGCTGTTCGACGGCACCGACCTCGGCTCGCGCATGGCGCTGCACCGCCTCGCCCCCGAGCTGCGGCGCGAGGCGACGGAGCGGCGCCTGCTGCGCATCGCCCTCGTGCTGGGCTTCTGGTAGCGGGTCAGCCCCTGAGGTCGCCGGCGATGCGCTCGAGCTCGGCGGGGCCGAGCGAGGCCGCGAGCTGCCGGTCGTTGCCCGCGTGCAGCACGTTCTGCAGGTAGAGGCCGCTCACCTGCGAGCCGGGCACGAACGGGTAGTTCGCCGGCTCCGCGCTCGTCTGCACGATCCGGCGGCCGGCCCGCACCGCCTGCGCGTACAGCCACACGTCGTCGGCCTCCGGCGCCGCCTCGAGGAATCGGGTGCCCGCCGCGCGCAGCTCCTCGAGCAGCGGGGCCGGGAACAGCTGGCCCGACACCGAGGTGCCGAAGCTGCCGAAGCTCGGCGCCGTGCTGTGCGCGGGCGTCCACGACGTGTAGGGCGCGAGGCCCTCGACGCCGAGCGCCACGCGGTGGGCGCGGTGCGCGACGACCGCGCCCGGGTGGGCGCGCGCCACCTCGAGCAGCCGGCGCAGCCAGTCGCGCGGGTAGAGCTGGTCGTCGTCGCTCGTCACCATCGGCAGCTCGTGCGCCGGGGTGCCGCTCACGTACGGCCACCACTTCGTGTGCACGCGCAGCCCCGGGTCGACCCGGCGCACCTCGAGGCCCCGCCGCTCCAGACGGCCGAGCGACGTGGGCAGCTCGGCGAGCGAAGGGTCGTCGAGCCACAGGATGAGCCGCCTCGGCCGCTCGGCGCCCTCGCCGATCGACTCGATCGCCGCCCAGACGGAGCGGATGCGCGCCGCGGTCGTCGTCATCACCACGACCGCGGGCGCGTCGCCCACGACCGGCGCCCGGGAGGCGAGGTTGCGGATGCGCAGGCGCGCCAGGCGGGCGAGCGTGGCCGCCGAGGGGCTGTCGTCGTAGAAGCCGCGGCCCGACTGGAGGCCGAGCGCGCGCCGCGCAGCATCCCCTCCCCGCTCGCGACCCGAGCGGACGACGTGGCGGAGGCGCTCGCGCGCCGCGCTGCTGCGAGGGCTGGTCATGGGCCCAGGCTACGCGGGCGGGAGCCCGGTCCCGCCGCGGCTAGACTCGACCCACCGACCCCGACCGGAAGGCCAGCCACGTCGTGAAGATCCTCGTGACCGGCGGCGCCGGGTTCATCGGCTCGAACCTCGTGCGGATGGCCCTGACCGACCGCCTCCCAGGCCTCGAGGGCGCTGCCGTCACCGTCCTCGACGCGCTGACGTACTCGGGCACCCTCTCGAACCTCGCCGCCGTCGCCGAGCACCCGCGCTTCGCCTTCGTGCAGGGCGACATCCGGGACACGGGCCTGCTCGACCGCCTGCTGCCGGGCGTCGACGCGATCGTGCACGTCGCCGGCGAGAGCCACCTCGACCGGGCGGCGCGCGACTCGTCGGTCTTCGTCGAGACGAACGTGGTCGGCACGCAGCGGCTGCTCGACGCCGCGCTCCGGCACGGCGTGCGCCGCATCGTGCACGTCTCGACCGACGAGGTGCTGGGCTCGATCGAGGAGGGCTCCTGGAGCGAGGACGCCCCGGTCGACCCGAGCACGCCCTACGCCGCGTCGAAGGCGGGCGGCGAGCTGCTCGCGCGCAGCTACCACCGCACCCACGGGCTCGATGTGCGCATCGCGCGGCTCTCGAGCAGCTTCGGCCCGCACCACTTCCCCGAGAAGCTCATCCCGATGCTCATCACGAACCTCCTCGACGGCATCCCCGCGCCGCTCGCCGGCGACGGCGGGCACGTGCGCGACTGGCTGCACGTCGACGACCACTGCCGCGGCATCGCGCTCGTGCTCACCGCCGGCAGGCCCGGCGAGACCTTCCACCTCGGCGGCGGGGCCGAGGTGTCGAACCGCAAGCTCGCCGAGCTGCTCGTCGAGGCGACCGGCAGCGACTGGTCGATGGTCGAGCCGACCGCCGACGAGCGGGGCCACGACCGCCGCGCGTCGCTCGCGAGCGCGAAGGCGCGCGACGAGCTCGGCTTCGCCCCGCAGGTGCCGTTCGAGCAGGGGCTCGCCGACGTCGTGCAGTGGTACCGCGAGCACCGCTCGTGGTGGGAGCCCCTCAAGGAGCGGGTGGCCCTGTGAGCGACGCGCGGGGGCCCGAGGCGCACGAGCGCGACCGCCTGACGGTCGTGCTCGACGAGGTCGGCGAGCGCTCGACCACGTCGGTCGGCCGCTACTCGACCGAGATGGCCCGCGCGCTCGTCGCGACCGCCCCCGAGGGGCTCGAGGTCGGCGCGCTGTCGGCGCGCGTGAGCGACGCCCGCGAGGCCCGCATCCGCGAGGCGCTGCCGGGGCTCGCCGAGCTGCGCCAGACGGCCGTGCCCGCCCGCGAGCTGCGCGAGGCGTGGCTGCACTCGATCACGACGATCCCCGTGCACGGACTCGTGCACGCGACGAGCCTCATGGCGCCGCTCACGCGCGAGCCCGACCCGGGCGACCAGGTGACGGTGACGGTGCACGGCCTGCAGTCGATGTCGGACCGCTCGGAGCGCAAGCAGCGCTGGTTCGACCGCGCCCTCAAGCGCGCGCTGCACCGCGCCGACGGCATCGTGGTGCCCTCGACCGCCGTGGCCGAGGACCTCTCGCTCCTGGCAGACGTGGGCGACCGCGTGCGCGTCGTGCACCCTGCGCCCGCGGCCGCGCTCCTGCGCGCGGCGGACTCCGGCGCCGCGGCGGCGTCGCGGCTCGCCCTGCCGTCGGAGTACGTGCTCGCGATCACGGCGCCGGGCGCGCGCGGCCAGGCCGAGCGGCTCATCGAGACCGTCGCGAGCGACGCGATGCCGGATGCGCGGGTCGTGGTGGCCGGGCCGGTGCAGTGGGGCGAGACCACGCTCGCGGCGCTCGCGGTCGAGGCGGGCATCGCGCCCGGCCGGCTCGTCATGCTGGGCGAGCTGACCGACGCCGAGCTCGCGACCGCCTACCAGCGCGCGCTCGCGCACCTGCACGTCGCGGAGCAGGACGCCCTCGGCCTCACGCTGCTCGAGGCGGCGGCGCTCGGCACCCCGACCGTGCATCCGGCGACCCGCACGCTCACCGAGATCGCGGGCGACGCGAGCGTGCCGGTCGAGGGCGGCCCGCACGAGCTCGCCGCCGCGCTCGCGGGCCTGCTCGCCGACGAGGAGGAGCGCACGCGCCTGCGGCTGCACGCGCAGGACCGCGCCCGCGCGTTCACGTGGGAGGCCGCCGCGCTGCAGGTGTGGCGGCTGCACGCCGAGCTGTAGCGGCGCCCTCGGAGCGGGACGCTGCCGCGCTACGGCGCCGGCGACTCGGTCGGCGGCGCGATCGCGTCGGCCTCGGCGAGCGCCGCGGCCACCATGGCGTGGATCTGCTCGAAGCCGGGGTCGCCGGTGTTGACGCCCGAGTCGGGCACGAGCTCGAGGTTCGTGATCGGCAGCTGCCGGGTCTCGAGCGCAAGCTCCGACAGCGAGCCGATCATCGACTGCGGGATGTCGGACTGCACCATGTCCTGCCCGGCGTTCGCGAGCTCGGTGTACTTCGTGAGCAGCGTCTGCGGCGTGAACTGCCGGATGAGCGCCTCCTGCACCTGCCGCTGCCGCTCCATGCGCGCGTAGTCGCTCGTGCCGGCGCGGCTGCGCGCGTACCAGAGCGCGTCGTGGCCGTCGAGGCGCTGCAGGCCGGGCTCGATCCAGTCGCGCACGACCTCGCCCTCGATCGCGATCGGCACCCGCTCGGTCACCTCGATCTCGAGGCCGCCGAGGGCGTTCACGAGGTCCTCGAAGCCGTGCATGTCGACGAGCACGAAGAACTGCAGCTCCAGCCCCGTCACGCCCTCGACCGCATCGCGGGTCGCCTCGATGCCGGGGCTCGAGCCGTTGGCGGCCGCGTCGGGATAGAGCTCGGGGTTGGCCTCGCCGTACGTGTAGGTGCCGTTCAGCAGGCAGTCGCTCGTCTCGCAGTCGAAGCCGTTCGGCCACGGCCCCCACATCGGCGACCCTGGCGAGAACGGCGCGTTCCGCAGGTTGCGCGGCACGCCGATCATCGTCGCCGCGCCCGTCTCGGCGTTGACGGTGACGACGGTCATCGAGTCGGCGCGCAGGCCCTGGCGGTCCTCCCCCGCGTCGCCGCCGAGGAGCAGGAAGGTGTAGCGGCCGTCGATCGGCTCGACCGCGGGCCGGGCGAAGTCGAAGACGTCGCCGACGAGGCCGCGCGTCGCATCGACGATCGTCGCCCCGTAGCCGGCGAGCGCCGCGGGCGCGACGGTCGCGAGGATCGAGACGATCGCGATGCCGGCGCGCGCGCGCCCGGCCACCTTCGGCAGCCGCGCGAGCCGCAGCGTGTCGAGCCCGAGCACGAGCCACAGCACGGCGTAGGCGATGAGCAGCACCTCGACCACGAGCAGGCCGATCGAGTTGCCGACGACCGTCAGCAGCGCGCTGCGCCACGCGAACCACAGCAGGAGCGCGACGGCCGCGAGCGCGAGCAGCGCGAGGGTCGCGACGATGCCGACGCGGCCGAGCCTGCGGTCGCCCGCGAGCACCTGGGCGCTGCCGGGCAGCAGGAGCCCGAGCAGCACGAGCCACCAGCCGCGCCGCTGCATCACGTCGGGACGGCGGCTGTCGGGGTGGCGGAGCGGGGTGCCGGTCTCCAGCAGCGTCATGCGCCCGCGTCCACGCGGTCGCGCAGCGCCCGGGCCTTCGCGTCGACCTGCGACTCGAGGTCGGCGGCGAAGGCGTCGAGGCGCGCCGCGAGGTCGGCGTCGGTCGTGCCGAGGATGCGCGCGGCGAGGATGCCGGCGTTGCGGGCCCCGCCGATCGAGACGGTCGCGACCGGGATGCCCGCGGGCATCTGCACGATCGAGAGCAGGCTGTCGAGCCCGTCGAGGCGCTCGAGGGGCACCGGCACGCCGATCACCGGCAGCCGGGTCATCGACGCGACCATGCCCGGCAGGTGGGCCGCGCCGCCGGCGCCCGCGATGATGACGCGCACGCCGCGATCGGCGGCTCCGCGCGCGAAGTCGACCATCTTCTGCGGGGTGCGGTGCGCCGAGACGACGTCGACCTCGGCGGCGACGCCGAGCTCGTCGAGCACGGCCTTCGCCGCCTCCATGACCCGCCAGTCGGAGTCGGAGCCCATGATGATGCTGACCTGCGCAGGCATGCCGTCCAGGGTACGCGGGGTCGCGGCCGCGCCGTGACCCTCAGGCATCGAAGTGCGCGGCCGCGGCGCGCGCCCGGTAGGCGACCTCGTCGATCTCGTCGCCGATCGCGGTCACGTGCCCGACCTTGCGGCCCGGGCGCGCCGACTTCGCGTAGGAGTGCACCTTCACGTCGGGGTGCGACCGGAGGGCGGCCGCGTAGCGGTCGGCCATCGAGCCCGACGCGGGCCCGCCGATGACGTTCACCATCACGCTCGCGGGCGCGAGGATCGCGGTCGAGCCGAGCGGCAGGTCGAGCACGGCGCGCAGGTGCTGCTCGAACTGGCTCGTGATCGAGCCGTCGATCGTCCAGTGGCCGGAGTTGTGGGGGCGCATCGCGAGCTCGTTGACGAGCACGCGGCCGTCGGCGGTCTCGAACAGCTCGACCGCGAGCACGCCGGTCACGTCGAGCTGCTCGGCGATGGAGCGGGCCACGTCGTCGACGAGGGGCTGGATGTTCGCGGCGTGCGGGGCGGGCGCGAGCACCTCGGCGCAGATCGAGTCGCGCTGCACGGTCTGCACGAGCGGCCACACGACGGTCTCGCCCGAGGGCCGGCGCGCGACGAGCTGCGCGAGCTCGCGCGTGAACGGCACGAGCTCCTCGACGAGCAGGCGCGGGCCCCCGGCGGCGGCGCCCTCGAGCCAGTCGGCGGCCTCGGCCGCATCGCGCACGACCCGCACGCCCTTGCCGTCGTAGCCGCCGGTGGCGGTCTTCACGACGCCGACGCCGCCGTGGTCGGCCAGGAACCGCTCGAGGTCCTCCGGCGCATCCACCGGCGCCCAGTCGGGCTGCGGCGCGCCGATCTCGGCCATGCGCGCGCGCATCTCGCGCTTGTCCTGCGCGAAGCGCAGCGCGTGCGGCCCGGGGTGCACGGCGTGGCCGGCGTCGACGAGCCGCTGCAGCACCGCCTGCGGCACGTGCTCGTGGTCGAAGGTGACGACGTCGACGCCCTCGGCGAAGGCGAGCACGGTGTCGGCGTCGCGGTAGTCGCCCACGGCGGTCGCCGCGAGCGCCGCCGACATGCCCTCGCCCTCGGCGAGCACGCGCAGCTCGATGCCGAGCTCGACCGCCGCGGGGATCATCATCCGGGCCAGCTGGCCGCCGCCCACCACGCCGACGATCATGCTGCCGCCACCTCGGGCCGGCCGAGGCCGATCACCCGGAAGCCCGCGGCCGACCACGCCGCCGCGTCGAGCGCGTTGCGGCCGTCGACGACGACGCGCGCGTCGGTGATGCCGGCGAGCGCGGCCGGGTCGAGGTCGCGGAACTCCTGCCACTCGGTGCCGAGCGCCAGCACGTCGGCGCCGCGCACCGCATCCGCCACCGACGTGACGATCTCGAGCCCGGGCACGACCCGCAGCGCCGTCTCGCGCGCCTCGGGGTCGTAGGCCCTCACCACGCGGCCGCCCTCCTGCAGGCGGCGCGAGACGTCGAGCGCGGGCGAGTCGCGCACGTCGTCGCTGTTGGGCTTGAACGCGAGGCCCAGCATCGCGACGCGGTCGCCGCCGACCCGCTCGAGCTCGCGCTCGATGAGCGCGACCATGCGGTCTCGGCGGCGCAGGTTGATGCGGTCGACCTCGCGCAGGAAGCCGAGCGTCTCGCCGTGGCCGAGCTCGTCGGCGCGCGCCTGGAAGGCGCGGATGTCCTTCGGCAGGCAGCCGCCGCCGAAGCCCAGGCCGGCGTTGAGGAAGCGTCGGCCGATGCGGGCGTCGAGGCCGATCGCGTCGGCGAGCTGCGTGACGTCGGCGCCCACCGACTCCGAGAGCTCGGCCATCGCGTTGATGAACGAGATCTTCGTGGCGAGGAACGCGTTCGCGCTCACCTTCACGAGCTCCGCGGTGGCGTAGTTGACGACGAGCCGGTCGGTGCCGCGCTCGAGGATGCGGGCGTAGACGGCGTCGAGCGCGGCGACCGCGGCGTCGTCGCCGTCGGCGACGCCGTAGACGAGCCGGTCGGGGGCGAGGGTGTCCTCGACCGCGAAGCCCTCGCGCAGGAACTCCGGGTTCCAGGCGAGCGTCGCGCCCGTGGGTGCGATCAGGTCGGCGAGCCGCTGCGCAGTGCCGACGGGCACCGTCGACTTGCCGGCCACGAGCGTGCCCGCGGCGAGGTGCGGCAGCAGCGACTCGACCGCCGCGTCGACGTAGGTGAGGTCGGCGGCGTCGGAGCCCGCGCGCTGCGGCGTGCCGACCGCGACGAAGACGACGTCGCTCCCGGCCGCCTCGGCGACATCCGTCGTGAAGCGCAGCGTGCCCGCGTCGACGCCCGCGCGCAGCAGCTCGGGCAGCCCCGGCTCGAAGAAGGGCGGCTCGCCCCGGCGCAGGCGCTCGACCTTCGCCTCGTCGACGTCGACGCCGATCGTCTCGTAGCCGAGCGAGGCCATGGCCGCGGCGTGCACCGCGCCCAGGTAGCCGCAGCCGATGACGGCGATCTTCATGGGAGCTCCTCGAGGGGTGGGCGCCGGGGGCGCGGATGGGTCAGGCGACGTCGACGACGTCGGGGGCGACGACGCCGCGGGCGCCGAGCAGCTCGGACAGCATGCGCTGCACGAGGGAGGCGCTCGGCACGTCGGAGAGGATCACGGCGCGGTCGCCGCCGGTCGACAGCAGCACGTCGCCGGCGCCGAACAGGGCCTGCAGGCCGCGGCGCCGCACGGTGACGTCGTGGACGCGAGAGAGCATCGTCTCGCGCCGCGTGCCGCCGAAGCCGGTGCGGATGATCACCCGCTCGGTCGTGAAGGTGAAGCCGCGCGAGAGCCACGCGAGCGTGGGCACGACGGTGAGCACCGCGACCACGATGCCGGCGACCGTGAGCACCGCGACGTTCCAGAGCGGCCAGTCGACCCGGTCGAGCAGCAGCGCCACGAGCCCCGCGCACGCCCAGAGCACGAGCACGGGCACGACGAGCACCCGCCCATGCGGTCGCATGCGCGCGATGACTCGCTCCTCGCCGGCTGGCACCCGACGATTCTCTCGCATCAGCGCACGTGCACGACGTCACCGGCCCGCACGTCGACGATTCCGTCGTCGGTCTCGACCTGCAGCTCGCCGCCGGGCCCGAGGCCGACGGCGGTGCCGGTGAGCTCGCCGTCGGGCAGCGACACGCGGACGTGCCGGCCGATCGTCGACAGGCCGGCGGCGACGGCCGTGCGCAGCGCGTCGCTCCCGAGCGCCGGCAGCAGCGCGTCGAGCGACCGCATCACGTGCCAGAGGATGGCGTCGGCGAGCACGGGGGCCGTGCCCTCGGCGCCCTCGAGCGTGAGCGACGTCGCGCGGTCGGTCGGCAGCTCGTCGGCGGTGAGGGTGAGGTTCACGCCGAAGCCCACCGCGACGCCGGTCGCGCGGCGCTCGCAGAGGATGCCCGCGACCTTCCGGTCGTCGACGAGCACGTCGTTCGGCCACTTGATCGAGGCGCGGTCGGCCACGAGCGGGTCGAGCGCGTCGGCGAGCGCGAGCCCGGCCACGAGCGGCAGCCAGGCCACCGCATCCTCGCGGAGGCCCTTCGTGCGCACGAGCACCGTCGCGGCGAGGCACTTGCCGGCGGGGGCGACCCACTCGCGGCCCAGCCGGCCGCGCCCGGCGCGCTGGTCGAGCGTCGCCCAGGCCGTGAGGTGCGCCGCGCGGTCGTCGACGGCGTCGAAGGTGGAGCCGACCGTGCCGAGCTCGACGACGGTGCCGGCGCGGGACGCGCCTGGGAAGAGCATGCCCCCAGCCTAGGCGCGCGGCGCGGGCCGCGGGCGGGCGGATGGAGGGGATCGCCACCGGATCCGGCCGAGACGCTGTGGGACCCCACAAAGGCGCCGCATGGGGTGCCCTCTAGAGTGGCATCCGTGATCGACGAGACCGTGCCCGACGTGGCTGGGGCAGCCGCACCCCGTTCCACGACCGCCGCGCGCATCGACGACCTGCGCGAGCGCCACCGCGAGGCGGTGACCGACAAGGAGTCGCGGGCTCGCGAGCGCCAGGGTGCGAAGGGCAAGAAGACCGCGCGCGAGCGCGTCGAGCAGTTCGTCGACAAGGGCTCGTTCGTCGAGTTCGACGCGTACGTGCGCCACCGCACGACCGCGTTCGGCATGGACGGCAACCGCCCCTACGGCGACGCCGTCGTCACGGGCATCGGCACCGTGCACGGGCGCCGCGTGGCGGTCTACGCGCAGGACTTCACCACCTTCGGCGGCTCGCTCGGCGAGGTCGCCGGCGAGAAGATCATCAAGATCCAGGACTACGCGATGAAGGTGGGCGTGCCCATCGTCGGCATGCTCGACTCGGGCGGCGCGCGCATCCAGGAGGGCGTGGTCGCGCTCGGCAAGTACGGCGAGATCTTCAAGCGCAACACCGCCGCCTCCGGCGTCATCCCGCAGATCTCGATCGTGATGGGCCCGGCGGCCGGCGGTGCCGTCTACTCCCCCGCGCTCACCGACTTCGTCGTCATGGTCGACAAGACGAGCCACATGTTCGTCACCGGCCCCGACGTCATCAAGACCGTCACGGGCGAGGAGGTCGGCTTCGAGGATCTCGGCGGCGGCCGCACCCACAACACCGTCTCGGGCGTGAGCCACTACCTGGCCGCCGACGAGGACGACGCGCTCGACTACGTGCGCGCGCTGCTCGCCTACCTGCCCGACAACAACCAGTCGGAGGTGCCGGTCTACGACCACACCGCCGAGCGCGTCGTGAACGACGCCGACCGCCGGCTCAACACGGTCATCCCCGACTCGCCGAACCAGCCGTACGACGTGCTGACCATCATCGAGACGCTCATGGACGACCGCGAGTTCCTCGAGGTGCAGCCGCTCTACGCGCCCAACATCGTCATCGGCTTCGGCCGGCTCGAGGGCCGCACGATCGGCGTCATCGCGAACCAGCCGAAGCAGATGGCGGGCACGCTCAACATCGAGGCGGGCGAGAAGGCCGCGCGGTTCGTGCGCTTCTGCGACGCGTTCTCGATCCCGATCCTCACCGTCGTCGACGTGCCCGGCTACCTGCCCGGCACCGACCAGGAGTGGTCGGGCGTCATCCGCCGCGGGGCGAAGCTGCTCTACGCCTACGCCGAGGCGACCGTGCCTATGGTCACCGTCATCACCCGCAAGGCCTACGGCGGCGCGTACATCGTGATGGGCTCGAAGCAGCTGGGCGCCGACATCAACATCGCCTGGCCGTCGGCCGAGATCGCGGTCATGGGCGGGCAGGGCGCCGTCAACATCCTCTACCGCAACGAGATCAAGCAGGCGGAGGCCGACGGGCACGACGTGCACGAGGTGCGCACCCGGCTCGCGAACGAGTACACGTACAACGTCGCATCCCCCTTCCTCGCCGCCGAGCGCGGCGAGCTCGACGGCATCATCGAGCCGGCCGAGACGCGCGTGATGATCACGCGCGCCTTCCGCGCCCTGCGCACGAAGCGCGTGCAGCGGCCCGAGAAGAAGCACGGGAACATCCCGCTGTGAGCGGCCGGCACGGCGACGCCGACGACGAGCCCATCATGGCCGTCGTGGGCGGCTCGCCCACCCCCGAGGAGCAGGCCGCCGTCGAGGCGGTGCTCACGGGCATGGCCGAGGAGTGGGCCGAGACGAAGCACCGCCGCGTGCTCGACACCGAGAGCGAGTGGCAGGCGAAGCAGCGATCGGAGTCTGGACGCCGCTGGCGCCGCGACTGAGACCGGCGGCATAGCATCGGCCCATGGTGAGGCTTCGACGGGCGAGACCCGGGGCGGATGCGGGGATCCGGCGGCGCCGGTCGGGTCGCGGCTGGGCGTACCGGCACGACAGCGGCCGCGCCGTCTCGGCCGCCGACCGGGAGCGGGCTGAGTCGCTCGCCGTGCCGCCGGCCTGGAAGGACGTCTGGATCGCGGCCGACCCGCTCGCGCACATCCAGGCGATCGGCGTCGACGACGCGGGCCGCACGCAGTACCGCTACCACCCCGAGTGGCGGGCGCGGCGCGACCGCGTGAAGCACGAGCGGGCGCTCGACCTCGCCGAGACGCTGCCGGCGATGCGCCGCCGCGTCACGCGCGACCTGTCGCTCGAGGGGCTCCCGCGCGAGCGGGTGCTCGCCGCGGCGCTGCGCATGCTCGACATGGTCGCGATCCGCGCCGGCGGCGACGCCTACGCCGAGGAGCGGGGCACGCGCGGGCTCATGACGCTGCTCGTGCGGCACGCGAGCGTGGACGGCGACGCGGTGCGGCTGCGCTTCCCCGCGAAGTCGGGCCAGCGCTTCGACACGACGGTCGAGGACGCACCGCTCGCGCGCTGCGTCGAGGACCTGCAGGCGGGGCGCTCGCGCACGTCGCGGCTGCTCGCCTGGCGCGACGACGAGGGCGCCCACGCCCTGCGCGACGCCGACCTCAACGCCGCGGTGCGCGAGGCGACCGGCGGCGAGTTCACCGCGAAGGACTTCCGCACGCTGCACGGCACGATCGTCGCGGCCGTCGCGCTCGCGCGCGCCCGCGACACCGGCACGAAGGCCGCGCGGGCGCGTGCGGTGCGGGCCGCGATCGTCGAGGTCTCCGAGGCGCTCGGCAACACCCCGGCCGTGGCGAAGTCGAGCTACATCGACCCGGAGGTCTTCGCCCGCTTCGAGGCGGGCGCGACGATCGGTCTCACGGGCTCGCGCGAGCGCGCCCTGCTCGACCTGCTGCGCTAGCGGCCGAGCAGCGGCAGCAGCGCCTCGGCGACCGCGTCCTGCCGCAGCGACGACGCCGCGGCGCCCATGTGCGTGGCGTCGGTCCAGGTGGGCACGCCGTCGACCACGAGCGGGCACGTCGCCGCCTCGACCGCGCAGAACCACTCGAGGGTGCCCGCCACCGACACCCCGCCGGCGGCGAGCGCCGCCTCGAGGGCCTCGTGCCGCTGCCGCTGCTCCGGCTGCAGCGGCGACGCGCACGCGTCGAGGGCGCCGCCGTCGGCGTGCGCCTCGAGGCACGCCGCCGGCTCCGGCACGGGCGGCGGACCGTCGAGGTAGAGCGTGGGGATGCCGAGCGCGTGCAGCCGCTCGGCGTAGGCGAGCGTGCCGACGGCGAGCTGCTCGCCGGTGTCGGCGACCCGGCGCTCGTAGCCCTCCCCGACCCACCACGCGCCGTAGGAGATCACGACCGCGGCGGGACGGCGCTCGACCGCGAGCGCGAGCACGCCCTGCGCGTGCGCGTCGCACTGGGCGAGGAGCCCGCGCACCTGCGCCTCGACGACCGGCCCGGTCGAGAACGGGCACATCGAGCGGCCGAGCAGCTGCACGTCGGCGCGGCCGTCGAGCGCGCCGCGCACCGCCGTCGCCCAGGTCACCGCCTGCGAGTCGCCGACGATCCACACCTCCTCGTCGCCGGGCGCGTCGTCGAAGCGGCAGCGCTCCGGCGCGGCGAGGTCGACCGTCAGGCAGTCGTCGACCAGCCACTCGGCCACGCGGCCGTCCGCGCCCACGACGGCCTCGGCATCCGGCACCGACGGCGAGGCGGCGGCTGCCGCGACCCGTGCCGCGAGCGCGGCACCGCCGAGCTCGGCGGGCGCCGTGGGGGCCGCGCGCTCGATGGCGTCGCGCTGCACCGCGGGTGCCGCCGCGAGCGCGACGGCGGTGACGGCTGCGACGACGGGCATCGCGAGCGCCAGGACGGGCAGCCGGCGGCGTGCGCCGCGGGGCGCGTGCAGCCACGCGATCGCGCGCTCGGAGCCCCACGCGAGCAGCACCGACACGACGAGGACGAGCATCCCGCCGAGCGGCCCGACCCCGCCGCCCTCCGGTGCGACGAGCGCGATGAGGCCCAGCAGCACCGGCCAGTGCCAGAGGTAGAGGCCGTAGGAGAGCCCGCCGAGCCAGACGAGCGGGCGCGCCTGCAGCACACGCGTGACCGGGCCGCGCGCCGCCTGCGCGTCGGCGCCGGCGCCGGCGCCCGCGATGAGGACGAGCAGCGCGCCGGCCACCGGCCACAGCGTCACCCAGCCCGGCTGCAGCCACTCCACCGGCAGCCGGCCCGCCGTGAGCACGAGCGCGACGCCGACCGCCGCGAGCGCGGCGCGCAGCCGGCCAGGCAGCGGGATGCGGGTGAGCAGCAGGGCCGCGGCGCCCCCGAGCGCGAGCTCCCAGCTGCGGGCGAACGTGTCGTAGTACGCGCCCACCGGGTCGATCGAGAGCCGCAGCAGCGCGTAGCCGAACGAGGCGGCGGCGACGGCCGCGAGCAGCAGGCCGAACCCGAGTCGCGCGTCGCGCATCCGCCGCCCGCCGACGAGCGCGAAGCCCGCCGCGGCGAGCACCGCGAGCGCCGTGAACTGCCCCTGCACGCCCATCGCCCAGAAGTGCTGGAAGGGCGACTTGTCGTGCCCCGCCGCGACGTAGTCGGTGCCGTCGGCCGCGAGCCGCCAGTTCTCCCAGTACGTCGCCGACGCGAACACATCGCTCAGCACCCGGCCGAACGCGAGCGGGCCGGAGGCGACGAGCGCGACCGCGCCCGCGACGACGAGCACGAGCGCCGCCATGGGGAACAGGCGCTGGGCGATGCGCCACAGCGTTCGCGGCACGTCGACGGCGCCGGTGCGCTCGATCTCGCCGATGAGGCTCAGCGCCAGGAGGTAGCCGCCGACCGCGAACAGCACGTCGACGCCGCCGGAGACGGTGCCGAACCAGATGTGGTGGCTCGCGACGAGGAGCGAGGCCACCGCCCGCAGCCCCTGGATGTCGAGCCTGCGGGGCGTCTGCGTGGCTGCCATGCTCCCTGCGGTCGTGCCGACGGCCGCGCGCCGCGACCCGCACCATGCTACGAGCCCGTCGTCGCGGCCGCCTGGGGTACCGTCGCGACATGCACGCGATCGTCTCGGGAGCCGGCGTCGCCGGGCTGGCACTCGCCGGCCGGCTCGCGCTCGACGGCTGGAGCGTCGACGTGGTCGAGCGCGCGCCTGCCCCGCGCGCATCCGGCTACCTGATCGACTTCTTCGGGCCCGGCTACGACGCCGCCGAGCGGCTGGGGCTGCTGCCGGCGCTGCGCGAGCGCGCCGAGTCGTACGGCGAGCTGCGCTCGGTCGACGCGGCAGGGCGCGTGCGCGCCCGCCTGCCGATCGCGCTCGTCGAGCGCGCGGTCGCGGGCCGGTACCTCACGATCCTGCGGCCGCAGATCGTCGACGCCCTGCTCGCGGCGCTGCCCGAGCGCGTGCGGATGCGCTGGGGCGTCCAGGTCGAGACCGTGCACGACGACGGCGCCCGCGTCACGGCGCTGCTGTCGGACGGCGAGCGGCTCGAGGCCGACCTGCTCGTCGGCGCCGACGGGGTGCGCTCGCGCGTGCGGCAGCTCACGTGGGGACCGCACGACGACTTCCTGCGGCCGGTCGCCGACCTGCTCGCGGTGGCGTGGATCGGCGACGACGCGGAGCTGTCGGCCGACCTCGGCGGGCGCGTCGCGATGCAGGTCGAGCTCGACCGGCAGCTCGTCGTGGCGCCGCTCGGCGAGACGGGGGTGACCGGCTTCGCGGTGCTGCGCGGCGTGGGGCGCGCGGGCGGTCGCGGCGCGATCGCGCGGATGGGCGTGCTCGGCCGCCGCGCGGTGCGCAGCATCCGCGAGCCCTACGTCGACGACGTCGCGCAGACCGTCGTGCCGCAGTGGGTGCGCGGGCGCATCGCGCTGCTCGGCGACGCGTGCGGGGCGGTGTCGCTGCTGGCCGGGCAGGGCGCCTCGCTCGCGATGGCCGGCGCCGAGCGGCTCGCGGACGAGCTCGCGTTCGCGGCGCACCCGAGCGACGTCGTGGCGGGGCTCGCGGCCTACGAGCGCGACTGGCGCCCGGTCGTCGAGCGCGAGCAGGCGCGCGGCCGCCGCACCGCGAGCGCCTTCGCCCCGCACACCCGCCTCGAGCTCGAGGCGCAGCGCGCGATGTGGCTCGCGACCGCCATCCCCGGCGTCGCGCACCTCGTGGCGCGCGCCGCCGGCGGCGTGACGAAGTCGGCCTGAGCGCGCCCGCGCGGCACCGGAGCGTCCACCCAGGCGCGCCTCCCCGCGCACAACGCAAGCCCACGCGGCTGATTCCGCGGGCGGATCGCCGCATCGCCGGGATCCTGGGCTGGTTCGCGCTCGGGAGCTTGCGTTGTGCAGCGGGCCCGCGGGCCGGGCCGCCGGGGCGGTCAGCGGCGGAAGGACGCCACCGCCTCGACGTGGTGCGTCATCGGGAAGAGGTCGAAGGCCTCGAGGGCGTCGACCTGCCAGCCGGCCTCGGCCAGCAGCTTCGCGTCGCGGGCGAGGGCGACCGGGTCGCACGCGACGTAGACGATCTGGGCGGGCTCGAGGCCCGCGAGCAGCTCGATCACGTCGCGGCCGGCTCCGGCGCGCGGCGGGTCGAGCACCACGAGCCCGCGCGAGAGCCGCTCGCGCTCCTGGCCGCTCGCGCGCGACGCGAGCTCGCGCAGCCAGCGGTCGACGCGGCCGGTCTCGGCGCTCGCGCCGATCCACTCGGCGAGGTTCTCGCTCGCGTGGTCGGTCGCGACCTCGTCGGCCTCGACGCTCGTCAGGCGGGTGCGCTCGCCGAGCGCCTCCGCGATCGTGGCGGCGAACAGGCCGACGCCGCCGTACAGGTCGAGGCTCCAGCCGGCCGGGTCGATCGCGTCGACGTCGATGGCGCGGCGCACCGCATCGGTCAGCACCGCGGGCGCCTGCCGGTGCACCTGCCAGAAGCCGGCGCGGTCGAGCTGGAACTCGCGCCCGCCGACGGTCTCGACGATCGTGTCGGTGCGGCCGCGCCCGGGCTCGCCCTCCATCGCGATCACGTCGACCTCGCCGTCGCTCGTCTCGACGTAGTCGACGGCGGTGGCGCCCGGCACGCGCTGGTCGAGCTGGGCCGAGAGGCGGATGCCCTCGGTCGCGAGCGGCAGGCTGGTGACGGGCACGACCTCGTGGCTGCGGGGCGCGAACGGGCCCTGGCGGCCGCGGTCGTCGACGTGCAGGCGCACGCGGGTGCGCCAGCCGAGCCCGCCGCGCTCGTCGTCGCCGGGCGCCGCCTGCACGGGCACGGTGCGCTGCATGCCGCCGGTGCGCTGGAGCGCGTCCTCGATGACGCGCTGCTTGAGCTCGCGCTGGCGGGGCAGCGCGATGTGGCCGAACTCGGCGCCGCCGGCGCGCTCGAGCGGCGGCCGGTCGATGGCGGCCTCGGGCCAGACGTGCGGCACGCGGTCGGCGCCGGCGCTGACGACCTCGAGCGCCACGGCGGTCGCGAACGACTTCTTCACGTCGACGACCTGCGCGCGCAGGGTCTCGCCCGGCATGGTGTCGGGCACGAACACGACGCGCCCCTCGTGCCGGCCGACGAAGCGGCCGCCGTGGGCGACGTTGTCGATCGTCAGCTCGACGATCTGGCCAGGACGGATCTCGGATGCGGGCATGCGCCCATCCTCCCATCCGCGCCGGGGAGGCTCAGGCGATGCCGGCGAGCGACGCCGCGATCGCGTCGGCGCTGCGATGCAGCGCCGCGAGCTCGCCGTCCTCCATCGGCACCTCGAGCACCCGCTCGATGCCCGCGCGGCCGACGACGGTCGGCAGCGACAGCGCGATCCCGGCGATGCCGTGCTGGCCGTCGAGCACGCTCGAGACCGGCAGCACCGCGTGCTCGTCGCCGAGGATCGCCTCGACGATGCGCGCGGTCGAGACGCCGATCGCGCTCGACGTCGCGCCCTTGCCCTCGATGATGCGGTACGCGGCGTGCACGACGTCGTCGGCGATGCGGTCGAGGGCCGCGTCGTCGAAGCGCAGCTCGCCGTCCTCGCGCCACTCGCGCACGAGCACCGGACCGATCTTCGCGCGCGACCACAGCGGGAACTCGCTGTCGCCGTGCTCGCCGATCATGAGCGCGTGCACGCTGCGCGGGTGCACCCGCACGAGCTCCGACAGACGCCAGCGCAGCCGCGACGAGTCGAGCACGGTGCCGGAGGAGAGCACGCGCGCGGGGTCGAGCCCGCCCTCGCGCTGCGCGACCACCGTGAGCACGTCGCACGGGTTGGTGACGAGCACCACGATCGCCTCGGGCGCGTGCTCGCGGATGCCGGGCATCAGCCGGCGCAGGATCTCGGTGTTCCTGCCTGCGAGGGCGAGCCGCGGCTCCCCCGGGCGCTGCTTCGCGCCCGCGGTCACCACGACGACGTCGCTGCCGGCGATCGTGCGCAGGTCGTCGCCGCCCTCCACGCGCTTGCCGGCGAGGAACGGCAGGCCGTGCGCGAGGTCGAGCACCTCGGCCTCGGCCTTCGCGCGGTCGAGGTCGTACAGCGCCACGGCGTCGGCCGAGCCGCGGATGAGGGCTGCGTAGGCGATGGCGACGCCGACCGAGCCGGCGCCGATCACGGCGAGCTTCGTGGGGCGGGCGGCGGTCGGGGCGTCCATGCTGCTCACGCTAGGCGTCCCGCCCGGGGCGCGCCAGCGCATCCGGCCCCGCCCGTGGTGCGAGGATCGAGCCGTGCAGCTCATCCTCGCCTCCGCCTCGCCCGCCCGGCTCGCGCTGCTGCGCCAGGCCGGCATCGAGCCGCTCGTGCGGCCGACCGACCTCGACGAGGAGCTGCTCGTCGCGGCCCACGAGGCCGAGCACGGGCCGCTCTCCCCCGCCGCGTACGTGCTGCTGCTGGCTCGCGCGAAGGCCGAGGCGCTGCTCGACCAGGATCCGCTCACGGGCTTCGACGGCCTCGTGCTCGGCGGCGACTCGTCGCTCGAGCTCGACGGCGCGATGCTCGGCAAGCCGCACACGCCCGAGCGCGCGCGGGAGCGCTGGGTCGCGCAGCGCGGCCGGTCGGCGACGCTGCACTCGGGGCACTGGATGCTGCGGGTGCGCGACGGCCGGATCCAGGACTCCGCGGGCACCACGACCGCGACGCACCTCGACTTCTCGCCCGATGTCGACGACGCCGAGATCGACGCGTACGTCGCGACCGGCGAGCCGCTCCAGGTCGCGGGCGCGTTCACGATCGACGGGCGCGGCGCCGCCTTCATCGACCGCATCGACGGCGACCCGTCGACGGTGATCGGGATGAGCATCCCCGCGGTGCGCCGGCTCGCGCGCGAGCTCGGCGTCGCGTGGCCGGCGCTCACGGCGCCCGTCGCGACGCCGGCCGACGGGGCGTGACCGTGGCCCGCGGCATGTGGGTGTGGGTGCGCGAGGACGCGCCGCCCGACCCGGCGGAGGTCGCCGCGATCGCCGAGCGCGAGCGCGTGGCGGAGGCGTTCGTGAGCGTGCCGTGGGCGGGCCCGAGCGCCGACACCCATCGGATCGTCGCGGCGCTGCGCGGCCGGGGCGTCAGGGTCAGCGCCCTCGGCGGCGACCCCGCGTGGACGACCGGCGGCGACGCGGTCGCGTGGATGCAGCGCGCGACCGCCGCGTTCCTCTTCGAGGGCGTGCACCTCGACATCGAGCCGTGGGGCCGCCGCGACTGGACCGGCCGCGAGGCCGAGCTGCTGCGCGGCCTCGAGCGCACCGTGCGCGACGTCGCCGCCCGCACGAGCCTGCCCGTCGACGTCGACCTCGTGCCGTGGCTCGCCGAGGCGCACCCGCGGCAGTTCGCCGACATCGCCGAGCGCGCCGACGCGGTGACGCTCATGGCCTACCGCGACCGGGCCGCCGACATCCTCGCGACGAGCGCCGCGGCCCGCCACGCGCTCGGCCGTCTCGGCCGCTCGTACCGCATCGGCGTCGAGACCGGGCCGATCGCCGAGCCCGAGCCGACCGCCCGGCAGACCTTCGCCGACGACGGGCGCGCCGTGCTCGAGCGCGAGCTCGCCGAGGTCGCGGCGGCGCTCGCCGCGGATGCGCGGTGCACGGGGGTCGCGCTCCACGACCTCGCGGGCTGCCGGGTGCTCGGCCCCTGACCGCCGGCCCGCAGCCGGGCTAGGTCGACTGCTGGGTCGGCACCGCGTCGGCCTCGTCGGGGTCGACCGCCTGCTCGAACTGCGCGTGCAGCAGCCGCCAGTAGGCCCCCTGCCGCTCGACGAGCTCGTCGTGGGAGCCGTGCTCGACGATCGCGCCCTGCTCCATCACGAGGATGAGGTCGGCGTCGCGGATGGTCGAGAGCCGGTGGGCGATCACGAACGACGTGCGGTCGGTGCGGAGCGCCGCCATCGCGTGCTGCAGCAGCAGCTCGGTGCGGGTGTCGACCGACGAGGTCGCCTCGTCGAGGATGAGCACGCTCGCGCGGGCGAGGAAGGCGCGGGCGATCGTCACGAGCTGCTTCTCGCCGGCCGAGAGGTTGGTCGCGTCCTCGTCGATGACCGTGTCGTAGCCGTCCGGCAGCGCGTGCACGAAGCGATCGACGTAGGTGGCGCGCGCGGCCTCGAGGATCTCGTCCTCCGTCGCCTCCGGCCGGCCGTACGCGATGTTCTCGCGGATCGTGCCGCCGAAGAGCCACGCGTCCTGCAGCACCATGCCCGTCTGCGCGCGCAGCGCATCCCTCGTCATGGTCCGCGTGTCGACGCCGTCGAGCGAGATGCGGCCGCCGTCGATCTCGTAGAAGCGCATGAGCAGGTTGACGAGCGTCGTCTTGCCCGCGCCGGTCGGGCCGACGATCGCGACCGTCTGCCCCGGCTCGACGACGAGCGAGAGGTCGTCGATGAGGGGGCGGTCGGGCGAGTACGCGAAGCGCACGTGGTCGAACACCACGCGCCCCCGGCCGTCGGCGGCCGCCGAGCCGCCGGCATCCGACTCCTCCTCGTCGGCGTCGAGCAGCTCGAAGACGCGCTCGGCGCTCGCGACGCCAGACTGCACCATCGTGACGGTCTGCCCGATCTGGCCGAGGTTCTGCGAGAACTGCTGCGAGTACTGGATGAACGCCTGCACGTCGCCGACGAGGATCTGCCCGGCCGCGACGAAGAGGCCGCCGGCGACGGCGACGAGCACGTAGCCGATGTTGCCGATGAAGGTCATGAGCGGGAAGACGAGGCCCGAGAGGAACTGCGCCTTGAAGGCCGCCTGGAAGACGCCCTCGTTCTCGACCGCGAACCGGCCGCGCACGGCCTCCTCGCGCCCGAAGACCTTCACGAGCGCGTGGCCCGTGTAGGCCTCCTCGACGATCGCGTTCACGCGGCCGGTGCGGCGCCACTGCTCCTTGAAGAGCCCCTGCGCCGGGCCCAGCACCGCCCCGAGGATGATGCCCGTGAGCGGCACGGCGATGAGCGCGATGAGCGCGAGCCAGCCGTTGATCGTCAGCATCATCACCAGCACGCCGACGACCGTGAGGAGGCCGGTGACGATCTGCGACATGGTCTGCGACACCGTCTGCGACACGTTGTCGAGGTCGTTCGTGACGCGCGAGAGCAGCTCACCGCGCTGCGTGCGGTCGTAGTACGACAGCGGCAGGCGGTGGATCTTCTCCTCCACGTCGCGCCGCAGCCCCTGCACGGTGCGCTGCACGACGCGGTTCACGACGTAGCCCTGCAGCCACTGGAAGAGGGCGCCGACCGCGTAGACGGCGAGCACGAGCAGCAGGATGCCGCCGAGCGCCTCGAAGTCGATGCCCTGCCCCGGCTGCAGCCCCTCCATGCGCTCGAGGATGTTGGCCAGCTCGTCCTCGCCCGCCTGGCGCAGCCCGCCGACGACCTGCTCCTGCGTCGCGCCGGGCGGCAGGTCGCGCTGCACGAGGCCGCGCACGATGACGTTCGTCGCCTCGCCGAGGATGCGGGGCCCGAGCACGACGAGCACCACGCCGACCGCGCCGAGCGCGAACACGAGCGCGAGCAGCCAGCGGTGGGGCCGCATGAGGCCCAGGAGGCGCTTCGCGGAGGCGCCGAACGACTTCGCCTTCCCGGGCGGCGGCTCCCAGCCGCCGGCGCCGATGCGGGCGGCCTCGGCCTGCTCGGCCTCGATCCGCTCCTCGTCCGTGAGCTCGGGCTCCGGGGCCGTGCCCTGCTTCCGTGCCATCTCAGGCCTCCACTGCCATCTGCGACTCGACGATCTCGCGGTAGGTGGCGCTGCCGGCGAGCAGCTCGTCGTGGCTGCCGGTGCCGACGACCCGGCCGGCGTCGAGCACGACGATGCGATCGGCGTCGACGATCGTCGACACCCGCTGCGCGACGACGATCTGCGTCGTCGCGCCCACCGCCTCCCGCAGCGCCGCCCGCAGGCGCGCATCCGTCGTGAGGTCGAGCGCCGAGAACGAGTCGTCGAAGACGAGCACGTCGGGCTCGGCGACGAGCGCCCTCGCGATCGAGAGCCGCTGGCGCTGCCCACCCGAGACGTTGGTGCCGCCCTGCGAGATGCGCGCGCCGAGCTGCCCCTGCATCTGCTGCACGAAGCCCGCCGCCTGCGCGATCTCGAGCGCGCGCCAGAGCTGCTCGTCGGTGGCCTCCTCGTTGCCGTAGCGGAGGTTCGACGCGACGGTGCCGGCGAAGAGGTAGGGCCGCTGCGGCACGATGGCGATGCCCCGCCAGAGGGTCTCGGCGTCGAGGTCGCGCACGTCGGCGCCGCCCACGAGCACGCTGCCGCCGGTGGCGTCGAAGAGCCGCGGGATGAGGTTCACGAGCGTCGTCTTGCCGGCGCCGGTCGAGCCGATGATCGCGACCGTCTCGCCGGGCTCGGCGCGCAGCGAGACGCCCTCGAGCACCGGCGTCTCGGCGCCCGGGTACTGGAAGCGCACGTCGCGCAGCTCGACGGTGCCGGGCGTCGGCATGCGGTCGCCGACCGCGACGCGCTCGATCGAGGGCACCGTCTCGAGCACCTCGCCGATGCGCTTCGCCGAGACCGCGGCCCTCGGGATCATGATCGTCATGAAGGTCGCCATGAGCACGCCCATGAGGATCTGCATGAGGTACTGCAGGAAGGCCATCATCGTGCCGATCTCGAGCTCGCCGGCGTCGACGAGCTGCGCGCCGAACCACAGCACCGAGACGCTCGAGACCTCGACGATGAGCATGATGATCGGGAACATCAGCACGAAGATGTTGCCGGTGCGGATCATCGCGTCGGTCACGCCGTCGTTCGCCACCGCGAAGCGGGCGCGCTCGCGCCGCTCCTGCACGAAGGCGCGGATGACGCGGATGCCGGTGAGCTGCTCGCGCAGCACCTTGTTGATGCCGTCGATGCGCTCCTGCAGCAGGCGGAAGATCGGCACGAGCCTCCAGACGAGGAAGCCGAGCACGAGCAGCATGAGCGGCACGGCGACGGCGATGAGCCACGAGAGCGTGCCGTCGGCCCGCACGGCCATGATCATGCCGCCGACGGCGAGCATCGGCGCCGACAGCAGCATGGTGCACGACATGAGGATGAGCATCTGCACCTGCTGCACGTCGTTCGTCGTGCGGGTGATGAGGCTCGCGGCGCCGAAGCGCTGCACGTCCTGCTCGCTGAAGTCGCCGACCGTGGCGAAGACGTCGGCGCGCAGGTCGCGGCCCGCGCGCATCGCGAGCCGCGCGCCGAAGAGGATCGCGAGGATGTTCGCGGCCACCTGACCGAGGCTCAGCCCGAGCATGAGCGCGCCGAGGCGCCAGATCGTGTCGGTGTCGCCCTGCAGCACGCCCTCATCGATGATGTCGGCGTTGATCGTCGGCAGCATGAGCGACAGCACTGACTGCGCGAACTGGAACAGCACGACGAGCAGGAGCGGGAGCCACGAGGGGCGCACGTAGCGGACGATGAGCTTCCAGAGCACGGTCAGGCCTCCGGGTCGACGAGGGCGGGTGCGGCGGCGCTGCCGATGCCGTGCAGCAGCACCTGCACCACGTCGGCGGCGGTGACCGACGGGGCGGTGTCGCCCCAGCCGGAGGCGGCCGCCCAGGCGAGCGTGCGCGTCATGTCGGCCGCGGCGAGCGGCGCGACGCGCAGCCGGTCTCGGTAGGGCTCGAAGCGCTCGGCGAGCCGCGCCTTCGACGACTCGAGCTCGCCCTGCCTGGCTTGCGCGCAGCGCTGCCCGATCGGACCGAGCGCCATCACGAGCCGGAAGATGAAGCGCATCCGCTCGACCATCGCGTCGACCGTCGTCGTCAGCATCTCCTCGAGCGAGCCGTGCTCGAGGCGCGCCTGCTCGGCCGCCCAGTCGGCGGCGTCGAGGTGGTGGTCGGCGAGCGCGACGAGCAGCGACTCCTTGTCGCCGAACGCCTTGAAGAGCGTGCCCTCGGCGACGCCCGCGGCCTCGGCGAGCTGGCGGCTCGTGATCGCGGCGCCGTGCTCGAGCACCGCGGGCGTGACGGCCTCGATGATCTGCGCGCGCCGGTCGTCGGCGCTGAGGCGAGGGATGGGTGGGGGCACGTCTCCGAGCATAGGTGAGTGAGCGCTCACTCACCAAGGGTCGATCGACGGCGCGCCGCCGGTCGCGACTGTGGGAATCGGCAACGGATCGCCGTCACCCTGTGTGGCGAGTGCACGCATCCGTCATGCGTCGCCGCCTAGGCTGAGGAACCATGCCCCGCATCACGAAGGTCCTCATCGCCAACCGCGGCGAGATCGCCGTCCGCATCATCCGCGCGGCGCGCGATGCCGGCATCGCCTCGGTCGCCGTGTACGCCGAGCCCGACCGCGACGCGCAGCACGCGCAGCTCGCCGACGAGGCGTACTCGCTGCACGGTGCGACGAGCGCCGAGAGCTACCTCGTGATCGACAAGATCATCTCGGTCGCGCGCCGCTCCGGCGCCGACGCGGTGCACCCGGGCTACGGCTTCCTCGCCGAGAACGCCGACTTCGCGCGCGCCGTGATCGACGCGGGCCTCATCTGGATCGGGCCGGGCCCCGACGCCATCGAGCAGCTCGGCGACAAGGTCTCCGCGCGGCACATCGCCGAGTCGGTCGGAGCGCCCCTCGCGCCCGGCACCATCAACCCCGTCGCGGATGCCGACGAGGTGCTCGCGTTCGTCGACGAGCACGGGCTGCCCGTCGCGATCAAGGCCGCGTTCGGCGGCGGCGGGCGCGGCCTCAAGGTCGCCCGCACGCGCGAGGAGGTCGAGGAGCAGTTCGACTCCGCCACGCGCGAGGCCGTCGCCGCCTTCGGCCGCGGCGAGTGCTTCGTCGAGAAGTACCTCGACAAGCCGCGCCACGTCGAGACGCAGTGCCTCGCCGACGCGCACGGGAACGTCGTCGTCGTCTCGACCCGCGACTGCTCGCTGCAGCGCCGCCACCAGAAGCTCGTCGAGGAGGCCCCGGCGCCCTTCATCACCGCCGCGCAGGACGCCGAGCTGCGCCGCGCCTCGAAGGAGATCCTGCGCGCCGCCGCCTACGTCGGCGCGGGCACGTGCGAGTTCCTCATCGGCGCCGACGGCACGATCTCGTTCCTCGAGGTCAACACCCGCCTGCAGGTCGAGCACCCGGTCTCGGAGGAGGTCACGGGCATCGACCTCGTGCGCGAGCAGTTCCGCATCGCCGAGGGCGAGGCGCTCGGCTACGACGACCCCGAGGTGCGCGGCCACTCGATCGAGTTCCGCATCAACGGCGAGGACGCCGGCTCCGGCTTCATGCCCCAGCCCGGTCCCGTGCGCATCTTCCGCGCCCCGTCGGGCCCGGGCATCCGCGTCGACTCCGGCGTCGTCGCCGGCGATGTGATCGGCGGCAACTTCGACTCGATGCTCGCGAAGCTCATCGTCACCGGCCGCGACCGCGAGGAGGCGCTCGCGCGCGCCCGGCGCGCGCTCGCGGAGTTCGAGGTCGAGGGGCTGCCGACCGTGCTGCCGTTCCACCGCCGCATCGTCGACCACCCGGCGTTCGCCCCGGCCGGCGACGCACCCTTCTCGATCTACACCTCGTGGATCGAGACCGAGTTCGAGAACGACATCCCCGCATGGGGTGGCGAGCCGGGCGAGCTGGGCGGCCCCGAGCCGCGCCGCACCGTGGTCGTCGAGGCCGACGGCAAGCGCATCGCCGTCTCGATGCCGAAGCGGCTCTTCGCCGAGACGAAGGACGCCAAGGGGCCGGCGCCGCGCCGCACCCGCGCCGCGCTCGCGGGCGGTGCCGCGAGCGGCGCGATCATCTCGCCGATGCAGGCGACCGTCGTCAAGGCGGCCGTCACCGAGGGCGACCGGGTCGTCGCCGGCGACCTGCTGGTCGTGCTCGAGGCGATGAAGATGGAGCAGCCGCTCGCCTCCCCGATCGACGGCACCGTGACCGCGATCGATGCTCCTGTCGGCGGCACCGTGCCCTCCGGCCACCACCTGGTGACGATCACGCCGGACGCGGCGTAGCCGCCGCCCGCCGCAGCGCGGACGCCGCGAGCGGCGGGGGCAGGTGGGGCGCGAGCGCTCGGTACCGCTCGGCGGCGCTGTCGTCGCCCAGCCGCCAGGCGAGGTCGGCGAGCGCGAGGGACGCGTCCCGGCGCGCAGCACCCGGGCCGTCGTGCTCGAGCAGCGCGAGCGCCGCGAGCGGCTCGTCGACCGCCTCGCCGGCCGCGAGCGCCGCGCGCGCTCGCGCCACCTCGCGCGCCACGCGCGCCGCGTGCGTCGGCCGCACCGCCACCAGCCGCTCGTGCAGCGACGCGATCGTCGCCCAATCGGTCGCCTCGGCGCTCGGCGCCGCGACGTGGAGCGCTGCGATCGACGCCTCGAGCGCGAAGCGGCCGCCCGTGCCAGCGGTCGTGGCCGCATGCTCGAGGCCGACGAGCAGCAGCCCACGGTCCCAGCGGGTGCGGTCGACCTCGTCGAGCGGCAGCGCGGCACCCTCTGCGTCGAACCGGCCGGGCCGGCGGGCGAGCGCGAGCAGCACCACCGCCAGCAGCGCCTCCGCCTCGGCGTCGGCGGGATGCGCGGCGTGCACCGCGCGCGCGAGCGTCCACGCGCTGCGCCCCAGGTCGTCCGCGGCGCTGTCGGGCCGGATCGCGTCGCGCTGCGCGACCGCGTGCACCGCCGCGACGCACTCGAGCACCGCCGGCAGCCGCGCCGCCCGCTCGGCCGGCTCCGGCACCCGGAAGCGGCCAGCCCCTGCAGCGAGCGAGCGCTTGGCGCGCGTCAGGCGAGCGGATGCGGCGCGCGCGTCGATGCCGAGGTGCCAGGCGATGCGGGCGGTCGGCAGGCCGCACACCACCCGCAGCGCGAGCACGAGCCGGTTCGCGAAGCCGAGCACCGGGTCGCACGCCACGAGCAGCAGCGCGTACCGGTCGTCGTCCGCCCCGCCCCAGCCGGCGGCCTCGCGATCCGCGCGCAGCGCGAGCTCGCCGAGCGCGCGCTCGCGCACGGCGCGGCCCCGGACCGCGTCGAGGTGGAGTCGACGGCCGACGGTCGTGCACCACGCCACGAGGTCGTCGATCGGCCGGGTCTCCGCGACCGCCCTCGCGATCGCCTCGGCCGCGAGCTCCTCGCCCGCGTCGAGCGAGCCGGCGAAGGCCGCGAGCTGCCGCACGACGCTCGGCCACGCCCGCCGGAACTGCTCATCGCTCGGCCCCACGCCGCCATCGTGGCACGCCCGCCGCGCGCTCACCCCATGGGGAAGACGCGCCGCCACTCGATGTGGCCCCCGGTCGGCACGAGCGGCGCCAGCTGCCGCGCGATCTCCTCCGACTCCGCCTCGATCACGTAGTAGCCGCTGATCACCTCGTCGCTCTCCAGGCTCGCGCCGTCGGTCCACAGCGCATCCTCCACCTCGCGGCCGTCGGGGCCGGGCCGGACGATGCCGCCGTGCCGCCGGTTGTGGAGCGCGTTGCCGGCGACGATGCGCGCGCCGAGCTCGGCCACGCGCCGCTCGAAGGCCTCGAACTCGGGGAACTCCGCCGCGATCTGCTCGCCCGCGCCCTCGCCGGCGTAGGCGTCGGAGTCCCAGTCGGGCTCGACGATCATGAACAGGTACTGGTCGGCCATCGCCGCATCCTCTCCTCGAGCCAGGCGCGTCGGTCGCAGTCTGGCAGGTGCTGTGACCGGGCGGCCACACGAGGGAGACGATCGGCGCGCGCCGGTTTCGACACCGGCGGCGCGTCAGTCCTCGACGCGGTGCATCGCCCGGGCGGCGTCCGAGACGGAGCCGGTGAGCGAGGGGAAGACGGGGAAGACGCGGGCGACCTGGTCGACGGTGAGGCGGTGCTCCATCGCCATCGTCACGGGGAAGATGAGCTCGGACGCCTTCGGCGCCACGATGACGCCGCCGATGACCGTGCCGGAGCCGGTGCGCGCGAAGAGCTTCACGAAGCCGTCCTCGACGCCCATCATCTTCGCGCGGGCGTTCGTCGAGAGGTCGATCCGGTACACCTCGCCCTGCGCGATGCCGTCCTCGATCTCCTTCTGCGACCATCCGACCGTCGCGATCTCGGGCTGCGTGAAGATGTTCGAGGCGACCGTGCGCATCGAGATCGGGTCGACCGCGTCGCCGAGGGCGTGGAACATGGCCGTGCGGCCCTGCATGGAGGCGACGGATGCGAGCGGCAGGGCGTCGGCGCAGTCGCCGACCGCGTAGACGTTCGGCAGGTTCGTGCGGGCGACCCGGTTGACGAGGATGTTGCCGGACTCGGCGAGCTCGATGCCCGCCTCCTCGAGGCCGATGCCGGCTGTGTTCGGGATGGAGCCGACGGCCATGAGGCAGTGCGAGCCCTCGACGGTGCGGCCGTCGGTGAGGGTGACGACGACACCGGTCTCGGTGCGCTCGACCTTCTCGGCGCGCGACTTCGACAGCACGTGCATGCCCTGGCGGCGGAAGACGTCCTCGATGACGCGGGCGGCGTCGGAGTCCTCGCCGGGCAGCACCTGCTCGCGGCTCGAGATGAGCGTCACCTCAGCGCCGATGAGGCTGTAGGCGCTCGCGAACTCGGCGCCGGTGACGCCGGAGCCGACGACGATCAGGTGCTCGGGCACCTCCTCGAGGCCGTAGAGCTGGGTCCAGGTGAGGATGCGCTCGCCGTCGGGCATCGCGGACGGCAGCTGGCGGGGCGTCGCGCCGACCGAGACGACGATGGTGTCGGCCTCGAACTCGTCGAAGTCGGCGCCCTGCTTGCCGGTCGAGACGACCACGCGGCCGGGCCCCTCGAGGCGGCCCTCGCCCTGCACGATCGTGACGCCCGCGGCCTCGAGGTCGGCCTTCATGTCGAGCGACTGCTTCGCCGCGAGCGACAGCAGGCGGCGGTTGACGGCGCGCAGGTTGACGGCGACCTCGGGCTTCTGCGGGCGGCCGCTGTCGCCGCGCACCGAGAACTGCACGCCCAGCTGGCTCGCGTCGCGGATCGCGGCTGCCGACTCGGCGGTCGCGATGAGCGACTTCGAGGGCACGACGTCGGTGAGGATCGCGCTGCCGCCGACGCCGGTGCGCTCGATGAGCGTCACGTCGGCGCCGAGGCGGGCGCCCGCGAGCGCGGCCTCGTACCCGCCGGGTCCGCCGCCGATGATGACCACGCGCTGCTTGCGCTCGAATGCACTCACGCGCTCCATCATCCCGCACATCCAGGCGGCGACGATCCCCTGCCTTCAGCCGGCGGCGCGCTCGTGCACCGCCGAGGTCAGCGTCGTGCCGTTCACCTCGACGTAGAGGGTGCCCTCGGTGCGCGAGACCGACATCGTCGTCCGCCGCGCGACGGCGTCGGCGACCGCGTCGACGAAGCCGTCATCGAACCACACCAGCCGCACGTCCTCGGCGCGGTGGATGCGCTTGCCCGCCCACTTCGCGGCCACCCGCTCGGGGTCGCAGTGCGTGTAGACGGCGGTGCGCTCGGCGGCGCGGCTGCCGCGGTGGACGCGCTCGGCGTCGGGCGCGCCGATCTCGATCCAGGCCATGAGCGCCCCGGTCAGGTCGCGCGCGAGCACGGCCGGCTCGTCGCCGCCCGCGACGCCGTCGCCGAAGGCGATGCCCTCCTCGTGCTCGAGGCACAGGGCGAGCACCCGGGTCACCATGAACGCCGTCGTCTCCGACGGGTGCTGCGCGACCTTGAGCGACAGCTCCTCGTAGACGCCGCGATCGACGTCCGAGAGCTGCACGTCGAACGTGTGGATCGTCGCGCCGATGGCCATGGTGCTCCAGCCTAGGCGCGCGCCCGCCCGGCCCCCGCCGCCACCTCCCGCACAACGCAAGCCCGGCACGCGGTTCGTGCGAGCCACGCGGCGCCGCCGCCCTGCATGCCAGTGGTTCGACCCGCGCGGCTTGCGTTGTGCTGAGCGGCAGGCGCGCCCCGCCGCCGCCTCTAGAGTGGGCGCCATGACGCACCCGCTCGACCCCCCTGCCGACCCGCGCGAGGTCGCGCGCCTGGCCGCCGACGACATCCGCCGCATCACCGGCGTCGAGTCGCACGACATCGCCCTCACCCTGGGCTCCGGATGGGCGCGGGCCGCCGACCTGCTCGGCGAGACCACGCACACGATCGACGCGACCGAGATCACCGGCTTCTCGCGGCCGGCGCTCGAGGGGCACGTCGGCACGATCCGCTCGGTGCGCACCGACGACGGCCGCCGCGCGCTCGTGATCGGCGCGCGCACCCACTACTACGAGGGACACGGCGTGCGCCGGGTCGTGCACTCCGTGCGCACCGCCGCCGCGGCGGGCGCGACCGTCATGGTGCTCACGAACGGCGCCGGCGGCATCAAGCCGCGCTGGACCCCGGGGCAGCCCGTGCTCATCAGCGACCACATCAACCTCACCGCCGACTCGCCGCTCGAGGGCGCCACGTTCGTCGACCTCACCGACCTCTACTCGCCGCGCCTGCGCGACATCGCCCGCACCGTCGACGGCAGCCTCGACGAGGGCGTCTACGTGCAGTTCCGCGGCCCCCACTACGAGACGCCCGCCGAGGTGCAGATGGCGAAGGCGATCGGCGGCCACATCTGCGGCATGTCGACGGCGCTCGAGGCGATCGCCGCGCGCGAGGCGGGCATGGAGGTGCTGGGCCTGAGCCTCATCACCAACCTGGCCGCCGGCATCCAGACCACGCCGCTGTCGCACGCCGAGGTCATCGAGGCGGGCCGCGAGGCCGAGGCGCGCATCTCGCGGCTGCTCGCCGACGTGGTCGCCGCGATCGGGACGCAGGCGTGAGCGCCGCCCCCGAGACCGTCGCCGCGGCGCGCGCGTGGCTCGCCGGCGACCCCGACGAGACCACCCGCGCCGAGCTCGAGGCGACGATCGCGGCCGCCGAGGCCGGCGACGACGCGGCGATCGCCGAGCTCGCGGATGCGTTCCGCGGCCGCCTGCAGTTCGGCACGGCCGGGCTGCGCGGCCGCATCGCGCCGGGCCCCAACCGCATGAACCGCGTGGTCGTGCAGCAGGCCTCCGCCGGGCTCGCCGCGTTCCTGCTGAGCCGCGAGCCGCACCCCTCGGTCGTGGTCGGCTGGGACGGCCGCCGCGGCTCCGAGCGGTTCGCCCGCGACACCGCCGAGGTGCTCGCGGGCGCCGGCGTGCGCGCGATCCTGCTCCCCCGCCTGATGCCGACGCCCGTCACCGCGTTCGCGGTGCGCCACCTCGGCGCGAGCGCGGGCGTGATGGTGACGGCGAGCCACAACCCGCCGGCCGACAACGGCTACAAGGTCTACCTCGGCGGCGACGACGAGGGCAGCCAGATCGTGCCGCCCGTCGACGCCGAGATCGCCGCCCGCATCGCCGAGGCCGCCGAGACGCCGGTCGCCGACTACCCGCGCGGCGAGCCGGAGGTCACGGGCGATGCCGTCTGGCGCGCCTACGTCGCCGCGACCGCCGCGATCGGCCAGCCCGACCAGGGCGTCGCCGGCGCGACGAGCGGCCCCCGCGTCGTCTACACACCGCTCCACGGCGTCGGCCTCGAGACGGTCGAGGCGGTGCTCGCCGAGGCGGGCTTCCCGCCCGTCATCCCCGTCCCCGAGCAGTCCGAGCCCGACGGCGCCTTCCCGACCGTCGACTTCCCGAACCCCGAGGAGCCCGGCGCCCTCGACCTCGCGATGGCGCTCGGCACGGCCGAGCAGGCCGACCTCATCATCGCGAACGACCCCGACGCCGACCGGCTCGCGGTCGCCGTGCCCGACGCATCCGCCCCCATGGGCTGGCGCATGCTCACCGGCAACGAGGTCGGGCTGCTGCTCGGCTGGGACGCCGCCCGCACCGCGCGCGGCCAGGGCGTGCTGGCGGCGTCGATCGTCTCCTCCCCCGGCCTCGGCGCGATCGCCCGGGCGCACGGGCTCGAGTTCGTGCAGACGCTCACGGGCTTCAAGTGGGTCTCGCGCGTGCCCGGCCTCGTCTACGGCTACGAGGAGGCGCTCGGCTACCTCGTCAACCCCGGCACCGTGCGCGACAAGGACGGCATCTCGGCGCTCGTGCGGCTCCTGACGCTCGCGAGCGACCTCCACGAGCGCGGCTCGTCGCTCGGCGAGGAGCTGCTCGCGCTCGCCGGCGAGTTCGGCGCCTTCGCGTCGGGGCAGGTGAGCGTGCGCGTCAGCGACCTCGCCCGCATCCCCGCGATCATGGCGTCGCTGCGCGCGGCGCCGCCGGCCGAGCTCGCGGGCTCGCGGGTGCTGGCCGCCGACGACCTCGCGCTGCCCGAGCACGGCTCGATCGGCGACATCCTGCGCTTCACGCTCGACGACGGCTCGCGCGTCATGGTGCGCCCGAGCGGCACCGAGCCGAAGGTGAAGGTCTACATCGACGCCTCCTCGACCGACGGCGCACCCGCGGCGCGGGTGCGCGCGGCGCGCGAGCGGGTCGCGGCGATCGCCGAGGCGGTGCGGCCGCTGCTGGCCTGAGCCGGGGCCCCGCCTCGGCTGGATGCGGCACACTGGTGGGCGGATGCGCCGCCGGGCGCGGGAGGGACGCGCATGCTGCGCACGATGCTGCAGGGCAAGATCCACCGGGCGACGGTCACGCAGGCCGAGCTGCACTACGTCGGGTCGCTCACGGTCGACGAGGACCTGCTCGACGCGGCCGACATCCTCCCCGGCCAGCAGGTCGACGTCGTCGACGTCGACAACGGCGCGCGCATCACGACCTACGCGATCCCCGGCGAGCGCGGCAGCGGCATCCTGTGCGTCAACGGCGCGGCCGCCCGGCTCGTGCACGTCGGCGACACCGTCATCGTCATCGCCTACGCCCAGCTCGACGACGCCGAGGCGCGCGCGTTCGAGCCTTCGGTGGTGTTCGTCGACGACGCGAACCGCATCGTCGAGACCGGCCACGACCCGGGGCACGCGCCCGAGGGCACCCACCTGCGCACGGCCGCGCGGCCGCTGACCGACTAGCGGCCTCGGGCCGTCCCGCTCCGGGCCGGCGTCAGCCGCGCAGGGCCGCGATCGCCGCGTCGCGGTCGGCGGCAGCCGCGAGGCGGTCGATGACCCCGTCGCCGTCGAGCGCGTTGGCGAGCTCGGCGAGCATCTGCAGGTGGCGGCGCGGGCTCTGCGCGGCCATCGCGATGACGACGCGCACCGGGTCGTGGTGCGGGTGCCCGAAGGCGACCGGCTGGTCGAGCACCACGATCGCGAGCGCATCGCGCCGCACGACGGCGCTCGCGCGGGCGTGGGGCACGGCCACGCCGGGCGCGACCACGCAGTACGGCCCGGCCTGCTCGATCTGCTGCACGAGCTCGTCGACGTAGGCGCGGCCCACCGCGCGCGCGGTCACGAGGTCGACGCCGCCGGCGCGCACGGCCGCGCGCCAGTCGGCGGCATGCACCCCTGGCGAGAACGTGGCCTCGTCGAGCGGGAGCGTCATCGAAGGTCGTCGAACCCGTCGGCGATGAGGTCGGCGAGCTCCTCGCGCTCCTCGAAGGTGCAGAAGGCGCTCGCCGCCGCGTTCTGCGCGACCTGCTCGAGGTCGTCGAGCTCCCAGTCGAACGCCTCGACGAGCAGGCCCAGCTCGCGCGTGAGCGTCGTGCCCGACTGCAGGCGGTTGTCGGGGTTGACGGTGACGCAGAAGCCGAGCTGGTGCAGCAGGTCGATCGGGTGGTCGTCGAGCGACTCGCCCCACTGGGCGATCGTGCCGGTCTGCAGGTTCGAGGACGGGCTCACCTCGAGCGCGATCTGGCGGTCCTTCACCCACTCGGCGAGCTCGCCCAGGCGCACGACGACGGCGTCGTCGGTCTCCTCCTCGACGACGATGTCCTCGGCGATGCGCGTGCCGTGGCCGAGCCGCAGCGCGCGGCCCGCGAAGAGGGCGTCGGCGATCGAGTCGAGACCCGCACCTTCGCCTGCGTGCACCGTGGCCGGGAAGTGGGCGTGGGCGAGCCGGTCGAACGCCGACTGCAGGCGCGAGGCGGGGAACCCGGCCTCGGGGCCGGCGATGTCGAAGCCGACGGCGCCGCGGTCGCGGTGCCGCAGCGCGAGCTCGGCGATCTCGTCGGCCCGGTCGAGGTGGCGCATGGCGCTGATGAGCTGGCCGGTGCGGATGCGGCCGCCGTGCGTGGCGACGAGGGCGACGGCCTCGTCGATGCCGGCCTGCACCGCCTCCACCGCCTGGTCGAGGGTGAGGCCCCGCTGCAGGTGCTGCTCGGGCGCCCAGCGGATCTCGCCGTAGACCACGCCGTCCTCGGCGAGGTCGAGCACGAACTCCTTCGCGACGCGGTGCAGCCCGTGCTCGGTCTGCATCACCGCGGTCGTGATGTCGAAGGTCGTGAGGTACTCGGGCAGCGAGCCGGAGCTCGACTGCGTGGCGAACCACGCGCCGAGCTCCGCCGCGTCGGTCGCCGGCAGCGCGAAGCCGATCTCGTCGGCGAGCTCGATGATGGTCTGCGGCCGCAGTCCCCCGTCGAGGTGGTCGTGGAGGCTGACCTTGGGCAGGCTCTGGATGTCGACGCCGTCGACCTCGTAGCGGCTCATCTCGTCTCCGTCGTCCGATGCGGTGGATCTCGATGCTATCCGTCGAACGTTGCCGTCGTGTTGCCGACGACGCGCGCCGGCGGCGCGGCCGGCGTCAGGCGATGCGCTCCCGCACGATGGGCGGCACCGGCACCTCGGTGCCGGGCGCCGCGAGCTCCCAGGCGCCCTCGAGCGCCTCGAGCGCGCGCGGGATGCGGGTGGCGTCGTCGGCGCTGATCGTCCAGAGCGGGTCGCCCTTGCGCACCGCGTCGCCCGGCTTCACGTGCAGGTCGATGCCCGCCGCGTGGATGACCGGGTCGCTCGCGCGGGCACGGCCGGCGCCGAGCCGCCAGGCGGCGATGCCGAACGGCAGCGCCTCCTGCCGCGCGAGCACGCCGTCGGCCTCGGCGACCACCGTGTGCGTCTCGCGCGCGACCGGCAGCGGCGCATCCGGGTCGCCGCCCTGCGCGACGACGAAGCGCCGCCAGACGTCCATCGCGCGGCCGTCGGCGAGCGCGGCCTCGACGTCGGCGTCGCCCTTGCCCACCGCATCCAGCATCTCCCGGGCGAGCGCCACGGTGAGCTCGACGACGTCGGCGGGGCCCCCGCCGGCGAGCACCTCGACCGACTCGCGCACCTCGTTGGCGTTGCCGATCGCGAGGCCGAGCGGCACGTCCATCGTCGTGAGCAGCGCGCGCGTCTCGACGCTCGCGTCGCGGCCGAGCTCGACCATCGTCAGCGCGAGCTCGCGGGCGCGCTCGAACTCCTGCATGAACGCGCCGGAGCCGAACTTCACGTCGAGCACGAGCGCACCGGTGCCCTCGGCGATCTTCTTCGACATGATCGACGAGGCGATGAGCGGGATCGCCTCGACCGTCCCGGTGATGTCGCGGAGCGCGTAGAGCCGCTTGTCGGCCGGGGCGAGGCCCGTGCCGGCCGCGCACACGACGCCGCCGACGGTGCGCAGCTGCTCGAGCATCTCGTCGTTCGTCAGCTCGGCCCGCCAGCCGGGGATCGACTCGAGCTTGTCGAGGGTGCCGCCCGTGTGGCCGAGCCCTCGGCCCGACAGCTGCGGCACGGCGGCGCCGAAGGCGGCGACGAGCGGCATGAGCGGCAGCGTGATCTTGTCGCCGACGCCGCCGGTCGAGTGCTTGTCGACCGTGGGGGCGTCGAGCGACGAGAAGTCCATCCGCTCGCCGGAGGCGATCATCGCCATCGTGAGGTCGTGGATCTCGCGGCGCTCCATGCCGTTCAGCAGGATCGCCATCGCGAGCGCCGCCATCTGCGGGTCCTCGACGTAGCCGCGCGTGTACGCATCGATGAGCCAGTCGATCTGCTCGGTCGAGAGCGCGCCGCGGTCGCGCTTCGTGCGGATGATGTCGACGGCGTCGAAGGCCTCAGCCACGATCTGCCCCTCCGGTCTCGGGACGGCCTGCGGCATAGGCGTCGAGCGCGCCCGGGCCGAACGCATCCGGGAGCACCTCCGCCATGGTGCGGATGCCGCTCACGGTGTCGAGCAGCATGCCGGGGGCGGCGTGCTCGGAGAGCAGCTGGCGGCAGCGGCCGCACGGCATGAGCCGCTCGCCGTCGCCGTTGACGCACGCGAAGGCCACCAGCCGGCCGCCGCCGCCCATCACCATCGCGCTCACGAGCGAGCACTCGGCGCACAGCGTGACGCCGTAGGCGGCGTTCTCGATGTTCGCGCCGGTCACGACCCGGCCGTCGTCGACGAGCGCCGCGGCGCCCACCGGGAACCGCGAGTACGGCACGTACGCGTGCCGCGTCGCCTCGTGGGCCGCGTCGTGCAGCGCCTGCCAGTCGATGTCGCCCATCGCCGCTACTGCTTCACGTACGGCTTGCCGCTGGCCGCGGGCGGCCTCGACCGCCCGATGAAGCCTGCCACCGCGAGCAGCGTGATGACGTACGGGAGCATGAGCATGAACTCGCTCGGCACGGGCGAGCCGATCGCGCCGAGCGTCTGCTGCAGCGCCGACGCGAAGCCGAACAGCAGCGCGGCGAGCGTCGCCTTGATCGGGTGCCACTGGCCGAAGATGACCGCCGCGAGGGCGATGTAGCCGAGGCCGGCCGTCATCTCGCGCGTGAAGGAGCCGTTGGAGTCGAGCGTGAAGTACGCGCCGCCGAGGCCGGCGACCGCGCCCGCGAGCGCGACGTTCCAGAAGCGCAGCCGGTTCACCTTGATGCCGACGGTGTCGGCGGCCATCGGGTGCTCGCCGATGGCGCGCAGGCGCAGGCCCCAGGTGGTCTTGAACAGGCCCCACGCGATGAGCGGCACGATGACGTACATCGCGTAGACGATGATCGTCTGCTTGAACAGCGCCGGGCCGATGAGCGGGATGCTCTCGAGCAGCGGGATGGGGATCTTCGGCAGGCGCACGGGCGAGTTGAGCGCCGGGTTGTCGGTGAGCACCGACGAGTAGAAGAAGTTCGTCAGGCCCGCGACGAGCACGTTGAGCACGACGCCGACGATGACCTGCTCGACGAAGTAGCGGATCGCGAAGACCGCGAGCACCATCGACACCAGCACGCTCGCGAGCATCGCCGCGACGACGCCGACGAGCGTCGAGCCGGTGGCCGAGGCGACCACGGCGCCGGTGAACGCGCCGCCGAGCAGCTGCGCCTCGATGGCGATGTTCACGACGCCCGCGCGCTCCGAGAGCACGCCGCCCATGGCGCCGAGGATGAGCGGCACCGACAGGCCGACGGTCGCGAACAGCAGGCCCGCGATCGGGATCATGGAGCCCGCGCCCGCCCAGGTGAGGAACGCGACGACGAAGAGCACGCCGAAGACGATCGGCAGCCAGACGCCGAGCCTCCGCGCGGTGGCCGCCGCCCAGAACGACAGGGCCGTGAGCGCCGCGAGCAGGATGACGATGACGATGCCCGTCGCCCGCGCCGGGAGCACCGCATCCGGGAGCTGGAACAGGTCGCCGGACGAGGCGAGGCGCAGCGTCGCGGAGCCGTCGCGGCCGAGCACGACCGTGAGGAGCAGCGCGACGAGCGTGAGCACCGCGTACGAGATCGGCGCCTTCCAGTGCTTGACGACGGCGCGCTCGAGCTCGACGGTCTCGGCCTGCGCCGGCGCCTGGGTGGTGGGCTGCTGCGCGGTCACGACTGCGCTCCCTTCGCCTTGGTCGCGTCCGCGATCGCGGCCTCGTCGCGCAGCTGCCTGCGCGACTTCCTGCCGGGCTGCGGCAAGCCGAACATCGCGCGCACGAGCGGCGGGGCCGCGATGAACAGCACGATGAACGACTGCACGACGAGGATGATGTCGATCGGCACGCCCTCGGCCGCCTGCATGCGGAAGCCGCCGGCCTTGAAGGCGCCGAACAGCAGGCCCGCGAAGAACGTGCCCCACGGCGTGGAGCCGCCGAGCAGCGCGACCGTGATGGCGTCGAAGCCGATGCCGGCGTCGATGCCCGAGGTGAAGCCGGTGGTGACGGCGCCCGTCACCTGCTGGGCGCCCGCGAGCCCCATGAAGCCGCCCGCGAAGAGCATCGCGTAGACGGTGAGGCGCTTGACGTCCATGCCGGCGTTGAGCGCGGCGTTGGCGTTGTAGCCGACGGCGCGGAACTGGAAGCCGATGTTGGAGCGGTTGATGAGCCACGAGCAGAAGATCACCGCGGCGACCGACAGCACGAAGCCCCAGTGCAGGATGAACGGCGGGCCGAAGATCGACGGCAGCACCGCGGTCTCGGCCATCGGCGGCGAGATCGGGTTGTTGCTGCCCGGGTTCTGCAGCAGGCCCGGCGTGCGCAGCATCCAGGTGATGAACCATAGCGCGACGAAGTTCAGCATGATCGTGACGATCACCTCGTGCGCGCCCGTGTACGCCTTGAACGCGCCGGCGATGCCGCCCCAGATGGCGCCCGCGGCGATGCCTGCCGCGATCGCGACGAGCACGTGCAGCACGGGCGGCAGGGCGAACGAGTAGCCGACCCAGCCGGCAGCCGCGGCAGCCCACAGCATCTGGCCGCGGCCGCCGATGTTGAACAGGCCGACGCGGAACGCGATCGCGACGCCGAGGCCCGCGGCGATGAGCGGGGTGGCGAAGTTCAGCGTGTCGGTGAGCGGCTTGATGAGCTGCGCGAAGCCGGCGTCGGCCCGCGAGACGTTGAGGATCGACCCCTGGAAGAGCGCCCAGTAGGCGCCGCCGACGGCGTCCCAGGCCGCGGCGAGCGTGTCGCCCGGCCGGGCGAAGAAGTAGCCGCTCGTCTCCTGCACGCGCTCGTCGGTCGCGGCGATGAGGATGCCGCCGACGACGAGCGAGGTGACGATCGCGAGCACGGCCATGACGAGGTTGCCGCCCATGATGCGGCGGAAGGCACTGCCCCAGGGGTCCTCCTGCTCGACCTGCCGGTCGTCGGTGGGCACGACGACCGCCGGCGCGGCCACCTCCGCGGCCTCGGGCGCGTGCACGACCGCGGGGGCGTCCCCGGAGTCGGGCGAGCCGCCGGGGTGCTGCTGCGCCGCGGGCTCCATCGGGTCGTCGGCGTCGCGCGGCCTGTCGTTCACGCTGCGGCTCCCTTCGAGGGGGTCGGCGCCGGGATGCCGGCGGGGCGCTCCCCGGCCATCATGAGGCCGAGGATGTCGCGGCTGGTGTCGGCGGGGACGATGCCGACCACGCCGCCGCGGTACATGACCGCGATGCGGTCGGCGAGCCCGACGACCTCGTCGAGCTCGGTGGAGACGACGATGACGGGGATGCCCGCGTCGCGGGTGGCGATGATCTGGCTGTGCACGAACTCGATCGAGCCGACGTCGAGGCCGCGGGTGGGCTGCGAGGCGACGAAGAGCGAGAGCGGGCGCCCGAGCTCGCGCGCGAGCACCACCTTCTGCTGGTTGCCGCCCGAGAGCGTGCCGACGTGCGTGTCGATGCCCTGGGCGCGGATGTCGAAGGCGCCGAGCTTCTCGGTCGCGAACTCGTCGCGGGCGCCGCGGTCGATGGTGCCGGCGCTCACGAAGGGCGCTCCGCGGTAGCGGTCGAGCATGAGGTTCTCGGCGATCGTGAAGTCGCCGACGAGGCCGTCGACCTTGCGGTCCTCCGGCACGAACCCGACGCCGGCGTCGAGCACCTCGCGCACGGAGTCGCCGAGCAGCTCGTTGCCGTTGAGGTCGATCGAGCCGGTGGCGCGGGGCTGGAGGCCCAGGATGGCCTCGGTGAGCTCCGTCTGGCCGTTGCCCTGGACGCCGGCGATGCAGAGCACCTCACCGCCCTGCACCGTGAACGAGACGTCGTTGACGACCTTCTGGCCGATCGCATCCAGCACCGTCAGGCCCGTGACCTCGAGCCGGTTGTCGGTGAGCACCGGCGGGCGCTTGTGCACGGTGAGCTCGACCGGGCGGCCGACCATCATCGACGCGAGCTCGGTGCTCGACGACTGCGGGCTCGCCTCGCCCACGACCTTGCCGAGGCGGATGACCGTGATGCGGTCGGCGATCGCGCGCACCTCGCGGAGCTTGTGGGTGATGAAGACGATCGCGGTGCCCTCGTCGCGGAGCTGCTGCATGATCGCCATCAGCTCGTCGGTCTCCTGCGGCGTGAGCACCGCGGTGGGCTCGTCGAACACGAGCACCTTCGCGTCCTGCGAGAGGGCCTTGATGATCTCGACGCGCTGCTGGACGCCGACGGGCAGGTCCTCGATCCTGGCGTCGGGGTCGATGTGGAAGCCGAAGCGCTGCGAGATCTCGCGCACCTTCTGCTTGGCGCCGGCGAGGCCGCCGAGGGCGCGCTCGTGGCCGAGCAGCACATTCTCGGCGACGGTGAAGACGGGGATGAGCATGAAGTGCTGGTGCACCATGCCGATGCCCGCGTGCATCGCGTCGCCGGGGCCTGCGAAGCGCTGGGGCGCGCCGTCGAGCAGGATCTCGCCCTCCTCGGCGTGGTACAGGCCGTAGAGCACGTTCATGAGCGTCGACTTGCCGGCGCCGTTCTCGCCGAGGAGGCAGTGGATCTCGCCGGCCCGGACCTCGAGGTCGATGTGGTCGTTCGCGACCAGCGCGCCGAAGCGCTTCGTGATCCCCCGGAGCTCGAGGGTGGGGTGCTCGACGGCCATGTGCCTTCCTTCGACCTTGACGACGCCTGTGAATCTAGTCGGATTGCGCAGGAGCCGCAGGTGCCTCGGCTCCGCTCACGCGCGTGGGGGCCGACCGGAGCCGACCCCCACGCACGTGCCTGCGGACTACTGCTGCGGGCTCGCCGGCGACTCGACCGTGATCTCGCCGGCGATGATGCCCGCGGTGATCTCGTCGAGCTGCGCCTGCAGCTCGGGGTCGACCTCGCCCTCGAAGTCGTGGAACGGCGCGATGCCGACGCCCTCGTTCTCGAGCGTGCCGACGTACGGCTCGTTCGAGAACTCGCCCGCGGCGGCCTGCTCGACGACGGCCTGCGTGCCCTGCGCCATGCCCTTGAGCACCGACGTGAGGAAGAGGTCGGCGTTGTCGGGCGACGTCTCGTAGAGGTCGGCGTCGACGCCCACCATCGTGATGCCCGAGTCCTCGCCCGCGTCGCGGATGGCCTCAGCGGCCGAGAGGAAGATCGGGCCGCCGACCGGCATCAGCACGTCGGCGTTCTGGCCGATGAAGGTCTCGGCCATGGCCTTCGCCTCCACGCCGGCCTCGAAGCCGCCGGTGAACGAGCCGTTCTGCGCCTCGGGGTCCCAGCCGAGCACCTGCACGTCCGTGCCGTTCTGCTCGTTGTAGTACATGGCGCCCTCGTAGAAGCCGTCCATGAAGATCGTCACCGGCGGGATCTGGATGCCGCCCCAGGTGGCGATGATGCCCGTCTCGGTGTGCGAGGCGGCGGCGTAGCCGGCGAGGAACGCGGCCTGCGCGGTGTCGAAGACGATCGGCTGCACGTTCGGCAGGTCGATCGAGCTGTCGTCGATGATCGCGAACTGGATGTCGGGGTTCGCCTCGGCGGCGGCCGCGGTGGCCTCGGCGAGGAGGAAGCCCACGGTCACGACCATGTTGCAGCCCTGGTCGATGACGCTCGAGATGTTGGGGGCGAAGTCGGCCTCCGACTGCGACTCGACCTCGATCGCCTCGACGCCCAGGCCCTCGGCCGCCGCGCGGACGCCCTCGGCGCCGAGCTGGTTGAAGGAGCGGTCGTCGAAGCCGCCCGAGTCGGAGACGATGCAGGGCTGGATGTCGACCGTGGCGGCCGGCTCCTCGGTGGCGGGCGACGAGCCGCTGGGCGCCTCAGGGGCGGCGGCGCAGCCGGCGAGCAGCAGCATCGCGCCGACGGCGATGGCGCCGCCGCGCGCGGCGGTACGGGTGAACTTCCTCAAGGGATCCTCCAGTGCAAAGGATGCTCGCCGCGACGCGGCTGAGCGCATGATGGTTGAGCATACGGCCGCGCGACGGCGGTTCGAGACGGTCTGAGGGCACCGCAACGCAATCGTTGCAATCCCGAAACCGCGGTCACGGGCTCGAGGGCGACTCCACCGTGATCTCGCCGGCGATGATCTGCTCGCGCAGCGCATCCAGCTCGGCCTTCGTCTCGTCGCTGACCCGGTCGTCGAGGTCGTGGAAGGGGGCGATGTCGACGCCGCCGTTCTCGAGCGTGCCGATGATGGGCTCGTCGGAGATCGTGCCGTCGGCGGCTTCGGCGACCGCGCCCACCACCGCGTCCTCGGTGTTCTTCAGCACGCTCGTCAGCAGCAGCGGCCGGAACTCCTCCGGCAGGGTGTCGTAGCCGTCGTTGTCGACCCAGAGCACGAGCACCTCGCCGCCCGCGTCGAGCGAGGCGCGGAACGCGCCCTCCCCCACCTGGCCTGCGACCGGCAGGATCACGTCGGCGCCCTGCGCGATGAAGGCCTGCGTCTGCGACTGCCCGAGGCTGACGTTCTCGAAGTCGCCCGTGAAGGTGCCGTCCTGGGACTCCGGGTCCCAGCCGAGCAGCTGCACGTCGGCGCCCTTCGCCTCGTTGAACGCGTCGATGCCGGCGGCGAAGCCGTCCATGAAGAGGGTGACGGGCGGCTGGTTGCCGCCGCCGAAGGTGGCGACCGTGCCCGTCTCGCTCACGGATGCGGCGGCGTAGCCGGCGAGGAAGGCCGCCTGCGCGGTGTCGAACACGATCGAGCGCACGTTGGGCGCCTCGACGATCTCGTCGACGATCGCGAACTGCACGTCGGGGTTCGCCTCCGCCTGCTCGGCGGTCGCGGCGGCCAGCTCGTAGCCGACGGTGAGCACGAAGCCGCACCCGGTGTCGACGGCGGCCTGCACGTTGGGCGCGAGGTCGCTCTCGGTGGTGGAGACGAGCACGTTCGCCTCGACGCCGAGCTCCTCCTGCGCGCGCTCCATGCCCGCCCAGCTCGTCTCGTTGAAGGAGCGGTCGTTGAGGCCGCCGGAGTTCGTGACCATCTGCGCGCACTCGAGCGACTGCTCGGGGGCGTCGCTCGCGCCGGGCGCCGCGGTCTCGGCGGGCGGCGGCGCCGAGCAGCCGGCGAGCAGCAGCAGGGCTGCCAGCGCCGGGGCGGCGAGGACGGTGGCGGCCCTGGCGGGCGAGAGCGTGCGGGACACGGCGACTCCTTCGTGCGGTGGCGCAATGGTAACCGCCATGGCGCGTGCGGGCACCCCGCCATCGCTGCGCCCGCGCGCGCGATCGGGCAGAGCGACGCCGCGGACCCGCATGCAGCGCGACGGTGCGCTCAGGCCGATCGAGCGCACCCGGATGCGCTGGGCGCGGTGGCCCGGAGCGGATGCGTCAGCTGCCTGACCGCGCTCGGGCACCACGGCGCGTGGCTGCCGCGGGGCAGCGCCCTGCACTGCCGGCTGGCGGACGGCCAGCGCGACCGCGTCGCCGGCGCGCTGAAGGGCTGCCGCCCCTTCGGCGCGAACCCGGCCGTCGCGCGAGCGATCGACGACGTCGAGACGGCCTTCCGCTGCGCGCTCCGCTGCGCCGGAGCGGAGGACCTCGTGGCGGTCGCGGACTCGCTCGTGCACCGCCGGATCGCGACGCTCGAGCAGCTGCGGGCCTGGGCGACCGGAGCACCGGCGTCGCGTCGGCGGCTCCTGGACCTCGTGGATGCGGCCGCCGAGTCGGGCACGGAGTCGATGGTGCGCGTGCGCCTCCGCGGACTGCGCATCCGCTGCCGCACACAGGTCGTGCTCTGGCGCGGCCGCCGCGTCGACCTGCTGGTGGGCGACCGCCTCATCATCGAGTGCGACTCCGTGGAGCACCACGCCGACCGCGACGCCTACCAGCGCGACCGGCGCTACGACCGCATCCACGTGTCGCAGGGCTACCTGGTCGTGCGGCTGACGTGGCAGCAGATCCACGACGAGTGGCCGGCCATCGAGCAGGACCTCCTCGCGATCGTCCGCCGAGGCGACCATCGGTGGCGTGGCGCGCGCTCGATCGGGCAGAGCGGCGCGTCGGCGCCGCATGCGGGGTGACGGCCCGCCCCGGCCGATCCAGCGCGCAGGGCGCGGCGTCAGAGGGCGTCGGCGTTGCCCGAGCGGCGCACCGCGTCGACGACCTGCTTGACGCGCTGCGCGTTGTCGGTCGTCGTCACGAGCAGCGCATCCGGGGTGTCGACGATCACGACGTCCTGGATGCCGACCACCGAGATGATGCGCTTCGACTGCGAGACGACGATGCCCGAGGCGGAGTCGGCGAGCACGGTGCCCTCGCTCCCGAGGATCGCGAGGCGGCCGCGCCGGCCGCCGTTGTGCAGCTTCGCGACGGCCGAGAAGTCGCCCACGTCGTCCCAGTCGAAGTCGCCCGGCACCACGACGAGGCGCCCGCGCTCGGCTGCGGGCTCGGCGACCGCGTAGTCGATCGCGATCTTCTTCAGCTGCGGCCACAGCCGGTCGACCGCCGGGCCGCGGCGGGCCGGCTCGTCCCAGGCCTCGGCGAGCTCCTCGATCTGCGCGGCGAGCTCGGGCTCGCCGATCGCGAGCTCGGCGAGCAGCACGTCGGCGCGCGCGATGAACATGCCGGCGTTCCAGAGGTGGTGGCCGCCGGCGAGGTACTGCCTCGCGACCTCGGCCGAGGGCTTCTCGACGAACGCGCTCACGGCCGCCGCGTGCGGCGCATCCGCGATCCCCGCCGGCTCGCCGGCGCGGATGTAGCCGAAGCCGATCGCGGGCTCCGTGGGGGTGATGCCGATCGTGGCGATGAAGCCGGCGCGCGCCGCCGCGGCCGCCTCCTGCACCTCGCGCCGGAACGCGCGCTCGTCGTGGATCACGTGGTCGGCGGCGAACGAGCCGACGATCACGTCGGGCTCCCGCCGGCGGAGGATGGCCGCGGCGAGCGCGATCGCCACGGTGGAGTCGCGCGGATCGGCCTCCAGCACGATGCTCGCGTCGTCGAGCTCGGGGATCTGCGCCTCGACGGCGGAGCGGTGGGCGCGGCCGGTGACGACCATCGTGCGCCCCGGTCCCGACAGCGGCACGACCCGGTCGTAGGTGGCGCGCAGCAGCGTCTTGCCGCTGCCGGTGAGGTCGTGGAGGAACTTCGGCGCATCGGCGCGCGACAGCGGCCACAGCCGGGAGCCCGCGCCGCCGGCGGGGATGATGCTGAAGAAGTCGTCGATCGCCGTCACGGTGCGAGCCTAGCCAGCGGCGGGCGGCAAGCCGCCGCCCGGGGTGTTCACGCGCCGTTCACCGCGCGCTTCCAGCCTCGGCCGCGCCGCCGACGTACGGTTGCCCCGTGCGCATCGAGCGGGTGGCCATCGTGACGGAGAGCTTCCTCCCCACCGTCAACGGCGTCACGACCTCCGTCTGCCGGGTGCTCGACCACCTGGTCGACACCGGCCGCGAGGCGATGGTCATCACCCCCCGGTGCGGCGCGCCGATGCACTACCGCGGCGTGCCGGTGCACGAGGTGCCCTCGTTCGCCTACCGCCAGTTCCCGGTCGGGCTGCCGAGCCCGCAGGTCGCGTCGCTCCTCGCGCGCTTCCAGCCCGACGTGCTGCACGCCGCGAGCCCCTTCATGCTCGGCGGCCAGGCCATCGCCGAGGCCGCGCGAATCGGCCTGCCGAGCGTCGCGATCTACCAGACCGACGTCGCCGGCTTCGCCCGCCGCAACCGGCTGGGCGCCGGCGCGGCCTTCGCGTGGCAGATCATCCGCCGCATCCACAACGCCGCCGACCGCACGCTCGCTCCCTCGACCGCGGCGATCGCCGACCTCGAGGAGACGGGCGTGAAGCGCGTGCACCCGTGGGTGCGCGGCGTCGACCTCGAAGGCTTCCACCCCGACAACCGCCAGGGCCCGGCCGCCGCGGCGCTGCGCCGCCGCATCGCGCCCCACGGCGAGTCGATCGTCGGCTACGTCGGCCGCGTCGCGCCCGAGAAAGGCCTCGACCGGCTGCGGGCGCTCGAGGGCGTGCCGGGCATCCGGGTCGTGATCGTCGGCGACGGCCCCGGCATGGCCGAGACGCGCTCGCGGCTCTCGCGGCTGCGGCCGCTCTTCCTCGGCCAGCTGCACGGCGACGCGCTCCGCGCGGCCTACGCCGCGATGGACGTCTTCGTGCACACCGGCGCCGAGGAGACGTTCGGCCAGACGCTGCAGGAGGCTGCCGCGAGCGGCCTGCCGGTCGTCGCGCCCCGCGCGGGCGGGCCCATCGACCTCGTGGACCACGGCACCACCGGCCTCCTCTTCGCGCCCGACGACGCATCCGCCCTCCGCGGCGCGGTCGCGACGCTCGCCGCCGACCCGGCGATGCGGGCGCGGATGGGCGAGGCCGGCCGCCGCCGCGTGCTCGGCCGGTCGTGGCCCGCGGTCGCCGACCAGCTGCTCGAGCACTACGAGGCGGCGGCGCGGCGCGCGCTCCGCGGCGCGGGCGGGCTCGTCGACGCCTAGCGCGACGGGCCGACGGCGTCGGCGGGCGGGCATAGGATGGATGCACCTTGCCCGGTCGACCAACGGAGGGAACGCGCGTGTCTGAGACATCGAGCAGCCTCACCCTCCCCGACCCCAAGCCCCAGAGGACCACGTTCAGCGGCACGCTGTATCGCGGCAACGAGGGCATGTGGTCGTGGGTGCTCCACCGCATCACCGGTGTGGCGATCTACTTCTTCCTGCTCGTGCACGTGCTCGACACGTCGCTGATCCGCGTGAGCCCGGAAGCGTACAACGCGGTGATGGAGTCGTACAAGAACCCGATCATGGGCCTGGGCGAGGTGGCGCTCGTGGGCGCCGTCGTGCTGCACGCGATGAACGGGCTGCGCATCATCCTCGTCGACGTGTGGCCGTGGGCCACGCGCCACCAGCGCCTGCTGTTCTGGATCGTGATGGGCGTCGTCGTCGCGCTGATGCTGTACTTCACGCCGAACCACCTGGTGAACGTGTTCTCGCCGGCCGAGGGGGGCGAGTGATGAGCACCACGATCGAGAGCCCCAACTACGCCTATCCGGCGCGCTCGAAGGGCCGTCGCGGCCCCAACCTCGAGAAGGCCGGCTGGATCTTCATGCGCGCCTCGGGCGTCGTGCTCGTGGTGCTGATCTTCGGCCACCTCGCCTACAACCTGCTCTGGACGCCGGGCGGCATCCACGCCATCGACTTCGGCTTCGTGGGCGGCAAGCTCGCCGACCCGTTCTGGCAGTGGTGGGACGTCACGATGCTGTGGCTGGCGATCCTCCACGGCTCGAACGGCATGCGCACGATCGTCAACGACTACGTGCACAAGCCCGCGATCCGCACGGCCGCCATCGGCGCGATCGGCGTCGCCGCCGCGGTGCTGATCATCCTCGGCACGCTCATCACCTTCACGTTCGACCCCTGCCCGACGGCCGCCGACCCCGCGCTGCTGCCGGAGTTCTGCGCGTCGCTCTAGTCGAGATCTACGGAGACCCCCACCTTCCATGGCTGATCACAGTTCCGTCACCGACGGCATCCACTACCACCAGCACGATGTCGTCATCGTCGGGGCCGGCGGCGCCGGCATGCGCGCGGCGATCGAGGCGGCGCCCAAGGCGTCGACCGCGGTCATCACGAAGCTCTACCCGACGCGCTCCCACACGGGTGCGGCGCAGGGCGGCATGGCCGCGGCGCTCGCCAACGTGGAGGAGGACAGCAACGAGTGGCACACCTACGACACCGTCAAGGGCGGTGACTACCTCACCGACCAGGACTCCGCCGAGATCCTGACGCGCGAGGCGATCGACGCGGTCTACGACCTCGAGAACATGGGCCTGCCGTTCAACCGCACGCCCGACGGCAAGATCGACCAGCGGCGCTTCGGCGGCCACACGCGCGACCACGGCAAGGCGCCCGTGCGCCGCGCCTGCTACGCGGCCGACCGCACCGGCCACATGATCCTGCAGACGCTCTACCAGAACTGCGTCAAGCACGGCGTCGAGTTCTTCAACGAGTTCTACGCGCTCGACCTGATCATGGCCGAGGTCGACGGCGTCAAGCGCGTCTCCGGCGTCGTCGCGTACGAGCTCGCGACGGGCGAGATCCACGTCTTCCAGGGCAAGTCGGTGGTCTTCGCCACCGGCGGCTTCGGCAAGATCTACAAGACCACCTCCAACGCGCACACCCTCACGGGCGACGGCGTCGGCATCGTGTGGCGCCAGGGCCTGCCGCTCGAGGACATGGAGTTCTACCAGTTCCACCCGACGGGCCTCGCGGGCCTCGGCATCCTCCTCACCGAGGGTGCCCGCGGCGAGGGCGCGATCCTGCGCAACGCCTCCGGCGAGCGCTTCATGGAGCGCTACGCCCCCACCATCAAGGACCTCGCGCCGCGCGACATCGTCGCCCGCTCGATGGTGCAGGAGGTGCTCGACGGGCGCGGCGCGGGCCCCAACAAGGACTACGTCTACCTCGACTGCACCCACCTCGGCGCCGAGGTGCTCGAGACGAAGCTGCCCGACATCACCGAGTTCGCCCGCACCTACCTCGGCGTCGACCCGGTGGTCGAGCGCGTGCCCGTCTACCCCACCGCGCACTACGCGATGGGCGGCATCCCCACCAACAACGACGCGCAGGTGCTGAGCGACAACGAGACCGTCATCCCGGGCCTCTACGCCGCCGGCGAGTGCGCGTGCGTGTCGGTGCACGGCGCCAACCGCCTGGGCACGAACTCGCTGCTCGACATCAACGTCTTCGGCAAGCGCGCCGGCAACAACGCCGTCGCGTACGCGCAGACGGCCGACTTCGTCGACCTGCCCGCGGACGCCGCGGACGGCGTCGTGAAGATGCTCGCCCAGCTGCGCGAGGGCGAGGGCACCGAGTCGGTCGCCGAGATCCGCAAGGCGCTGCAGGAGACGATGGACCGGAACGCCCAGGTGTTCCGCACCGAGGAGACGCTGCAGACGGCGCTCGCCGACATCGCCGCCCTGCGCGAGCGCTACCCGAACGTGCGCATCCACGACCGCGGCCGGCGCTTCAACACCGACCTGCTCGAGGCCGTCGAGCTGGGCTTCCTGCTCGACCTCGCCGAGGTGGTCGTCGTCTCGGCGATCAACCGCAAGGAGTCGCGCGGCGCCCACATGCGCGACGACTACCCGACGCGCGACGACGTGAACTACATGCAGCACACGATGGCGTACCGGACCGACGCCGAGACGGGGGCCAGCCAGGGCATCCGCCTCGACTGGAAGCCCGTGCGCGTCACCCACTACCAGCCGACGGAGCGGAAGTACTGATGGCCGAGAGCGAGCAGAAGAACGAGAACAGCGCCGGCTTCGAGCGCGAGGCCGAGACCGGCGACCCCGCCGCGCAGGCCGACGCCGCCGTCGAGGCGACGACGGCGGACGCCGAGAGCGCGATGTCCTCGAGCGGCACGAGCGCCGCGCCGGTCGACTCCGCGGCCGAGGCCGCCGACCGCCCGGTCGAGGCCGCGCCGGTCGAGGTGCCCGAGAGCTTCACCGTCACGCTCATCGTGCGCCGCTACGACCCCGAGGTCGACGACGAGCCGCGCTGGGTCGACTACGACGTGCAGATGTACCAGACGGAGCGCATCCTCGACGCCCTGCACCGCATCAAGTGGGAGCAGGACCCGTCGCTCGCCTTCCGCCGCTCGTGCGCGCACGGCGTGTGCGGCTCCGACGCGATGCGCATCAACGGCAAGAACCGCCTCGCCTGCAAGGCGCTCGTGAAGGACTTCGACATCTCGAAGCCCATCTACGTCGAGGCGATCAAGGGACTGCCGCTCGAGAAGGACCTCATCGTCGACATGGAGCCGTTCTTCGACTCCTTCCGCGAGATCCAGCCGTTCCTGCAGGCCTCGGGCAAGCCCGAGAAGGAGCGCCACCAGACGATCGCGCAGCGCGAGCGCTTCGACGACACCACGAAGTGCATCCTCTGCGCCGCGTGCACGACCTCGTGCCCGGTGTTCTGGACCGACGGGCAGTACTTCGGCCCGGCGGCGATCGTGAACGCGCACCGCTTCATCTTCGACAGCCGCGACGAGGCGAGCCAGGTGCGCCTCGACATCCTCAACGACCGCGAGGGCGTGTGGCGCTGCCGCACCACCTTCAACTGCACGGATGCGTGCCCGCGAGGCATCCAGGTGACGAAGGCGATCGCCGAGGTCAAGCAGGCGATGCTGACGGGCGTCAAGCTCTAGGCGAGCGCCCTTCGAGGGCCCGCTCCCGACCATCCGCGGTCGGGAGCGGGCCCTCGGCACATCCACGGCGGTCGTTCGCCGAATAGTTAGCCTGGCAATGTAGTCTGCGGGCATGGACCGCAGCTCGACCCTCGACCGCATCCGCCCCTGGGCCGTGCTCATCGCGCTGCCGGTGACGCTTGCGATGGCCGCGCTCGGCTCGGGCGCGTTCGGCGGTGCCGAGGTGCAGGCCTCCTCGAGCGGCGCGCTCGCGGCGGACGCGACGCCGCTCGCCCCCGCGAGCCCCGCCTTCTCGATCTGGTCGGTCATCTACCTCGGGCTCGCCGTCTACGCGGTGTGGCAGGTGCTGCCCGCCCAGCGCCACGACCGCCGGCAGCGCGCGATCGGCTGGCTCGCGGTGGCGTCGCTCGTGCTGAACGCGGCGTGGATCCTGTGCGCGCAAGCGGGGCTGCTGCCGGTGACGGTCGTCGTCATCGTCGTGCTGCTCGCGGTGCTGGCCGCCATCTTCGACCTGCTGTGCCGCATCCGCCCTGCCTCGCGCCTCGAGGCGGTAGTCGTCGACGGCACGTTCGGCCTCTACCTCGGCTGGGTGTCGGTCGCGACGGTCGCGAACATCGCGGCCTGGCTCGCGGATGCGGGGGTGCGGCCCGACCCGTTCGAGCCGCTCGCGATCGTGGTGCTGGCGGTCGTCGCGCTCGTCGGCGCGCTGATCGCCGCCCGCGGCGGCGGCCGCATCGCCCCGGCGCTCGCCATGCTGTGGGGGCTGTCGTGGATCGGGATCGGGCGCGCGCTCGACGCGCCGGCGTCGTTCCCCGTCGCGGTCGCCGCCGCGGCGGTGTGCGTGGCGATCGGCGCCGCGACGGTGATCGCGCGGCTGCAGCGGGTGCCGGCGCCCATCAGGTAGCCCGGCCGACGCTCGGGCTCGTGGGGCAGACTGGCCGCGTGACCGACGCCACCATCGCCGCCCTCGACCGGCTCGACGCCCTGCGCGACGCCCTCGACGGCGTCGCCCTGCCGCTGTCGGTGGCGGGCGCCGACGCCGCGCGCGACGCGCGGAGGGCGGCGGTGCGGCAGATCGACGACTACATCCAGCCGCGCCTCAGCCACCTCGACGCACCGCTGCTCGCGGTCGTCGGCGGCTCGACCGGCGCCGGCAAGTCGACGCTCGTGAACGCGCTCGTGGGCCATCCTGTCACCCGCACCGGGGTCATCCGTCCCACCACCCGGCAGCCGATCCTGCTCCACTCCCCCGCCGACGCCGGCTGGTTCGGCTCCACGCGCATCCTGCCCGGCCTCGCGCGGGTGCGCGGCGTCGTGCGCGAGGCGCCCGCGAGCGAGGCGGGCGACGAGCCCGACGCCGCGCTCATCGGCTCGGTCGTGCTCGTCGCCGACGAGCGCGTGCCGCGCGACCTCGCGATCCTCGACGCGCCCGACGTCGACTCGATCGCCGACGAGAACCGCGCGCTCGCCGCGCAGCTGCTCGCCGCCGCCGACCTGTGGCTCTTCTCGACCACCGCCAACCGCTACGCCGACGCCGTGCCGTGGAAGCTGCTCGACGACGCCGCCGCCCGCGACATCACCGTCGGCGTCGTGCTGAACCGGGTGCCGCCGGGCGCCGAGGCCGAGGTGGAGGCCGACCTGCGCCAGATGCTCGCCGTGCGGGGGCTCGCCGACGCGCCGGTCTTCGTGATCGCGGAGTCGCCGCTCGACGGTCGCGGCATGCTCCCCGATGCCGCGACCGAGGCGATCCGCGGCTGGCTGACCGGCATCGCCGGCGACCGCGCCGAGCGGGCCCGCATCGCCGGCCGCACGCTCGCGGGCACGGTCGAGCGGCTCGGCGTCACGGCGCGCGCCGTCGCCGACGCGCGCGACGAGCAGCTGGTGGTCGCGCAGGACCTCCGCGACACGGTGCGCACCGCGCACGCCGACGCCGCCGGGCGCGTCACCGACGCGACGCGCGACGGCGTGCTGCTGCGCGGCGAGGTGCTCGCCCGCTGGCAGGACTTCGTCGGCACCTCCGACGTGTTCCGCACCGTCGAGTCCTGGTACTCCCGCACGCGCGACCAGGTCGTCGCGTGGTTCCAGGGCAAGCCCCCGCCCGCGGTCGAGGTCGAGCACGAGATCGAGAGCGGCCTGCACGCGGTGATGGTCGACGAGGCCGGCCGCGCCGCCTCCGACGCGTGGCAGCGCGTGCGGCACAGCGCCGTCGGCCGGCAGCTCACGAGCGGCGCCGACCTCGCGCATCCGTCGCCCGACCTCTCGGAGCGCGCCGCGACGCTCGTGCGCGACTGGCAGCAGGCGCTCATGGAGCTCATCACCGAGCAGGCCGCCGGCAAGCGCACCAAGGCGCGGGTGATGTCGCTCGGGCTCAACGTGATCACGGTGGCGCTCATGGTCGTGGTGTTCGCGTCGACCGGCGGGCTCACCGGCGGCGAGCTCGCGATCGCCGGCGGCTCGGCGGTCGTCGGGCAGAAGCTGCTCGAGACGATCTTCGGCGAGGACGCCGTGCGGCGCCTCGCCGCGCAGGCGCGCGACGACCTCGAGACCCGGGTGCGCGCGCTGCTCGAGCGGGAGGCCTCGCGCTGGGATGCGCTGCTCGCGCCCGTGGAGGCGGGCACGGCGGCGGATGCGCTGCGGGACGCGGCGACGGAGCTCGAGACCGCGATGGCGGCCGTCGGGCGCGCCGACGGACGCACCGACGAGCGGCCCTCGCGAGCGCTGCAGCCGAGCGACCTCGTCGAGGGCGAGGCGCTCGACGACGACGCCGAGTCGCCGGTCGACGGGGAGGCCGACGACGTGCGCGAGCTCGAGCCGGGCCCGCACGCCGCCGACGAGCGCGAGCGCGACGACCGCCCCGGGGCGCCGCGATGAGCGAGCCGACCGTCGACGCGCTGCTCGGCGCGCTCTCGGAGGCGGCCGAGCTCGGCGCAGGCCGCGTGCCGGAGGCCGAGCTCGAGGCGGTGCGCCGCATCGCCGCGAGCGCCGGCGAGCGCCGCGCGCTGTCCTCCGAGCACATCGTCGTCGGCCTGTTCGGCGCGACCGGATCCGGCAAGTCGTCGCTCATGAACGCGCTCGCGGGCGAGGCGCTCGCGCGCACCCACGTGCGGCGGCCGACCACCTCGGAGCCGCTCGCGGCCGTCTGGAACCCCCGCGGCGCATCCGGCCTGCTCGACTGGCTGCAGGTGCGCGACCGGCGCATCATGGAGCGGCCCTTCGCCGCCGGCCAGGAGCTGTCGCTCATCGTGCTCGACCTGCCCGACTTCGACTCGGTCGCGCTCGAGCACCGCGCGATCGCCGAGCGGCTCGCCGGACAGGTCGACGTGCTCGTGTGGGTCGTCGACCCGCAGAAGTACGCCGACGCCGTCATCCACCGCGACTTCATCGCGCCGCTCGCGACGCACGCGGCCGTCACGGCGGCGGTGCTCAACCAGGTCGACCGGCTGCCGGCCGACGAGGTGCAGCACGTCGTCGGCTCGCTGCGCGGGCTGCTGCGCCGCGACGGGCTCGAGGGCGTGCGGGTGCTGCCGGTCTCGGCCGTCACCGGCGAGGGCATCGACGACCTGCGGGCGCTCATCGCGCGCTTCGCCGCCGATCGGAAGGCGGCCTCGCAGCGCCTCGCCGCCGACATCCGCGGCATCGCCGGCAGGCTCGAGCAGTCGGGCGTGCCGGGCAAGGTGCGCTCGGCCGACGTGCAGCAGCTCGAGCGGGGCCTCGGCGCCGCCGCGAACGTCGAGGCGGTCGCGCAGGCGGTCGCCGGCAGCTACCGCAAGCGCGCCGGCCAGGTGACCGGCTGGCCGCTCACGGCGTGGATGCTGCGGCTCGCGCCCGACCCGCTGCGCCGGCTGCACCTCGCGCTCGGCCGCGAGCGCGGCCGCGACGCCGAGGTGCACCGCACCGGCATGCCGCCCATGAGCGCCGCGCAGCGCGCCCAGGCGGGCACCGCGGTGCGCGCCTACGCCGACGCGGCCGCCGCGGGGCTCGGCGAGGGCTGGTCGGCGGCGATCCACGAGCACGCGGCGGATGCGCTCGAGCGGCTCCCGGCGGAGCTCGACCGGGCGGTCGCCCGCACCGACCTCGGCGCGCGCGGCTCCTGGTGGTGGCCGCTCCTCGCCGCGATCCAGTGGATCGCGCTGCTCGCGGCGGTCGTGAGCGGCATCTGGCTCCTCCTGCCCGTGCTGCTGCCGCTGTGGGGCATGGTCGCGCCGACGATCCCGCAGGTCGAGGGCACGGCGACATGGCTCGACGGCTGGCCGGTGCCGCTCGTGGGGCTCATCGGCGGGGCGCTGCTCGGCATCGTGCTCGGCCTCGTGGGCGCGCTCATCGGCGGTGCGGTCGGCGCGTCCCGGCGCGCGCGGGCGCGGCGCCGGCTGCGCACGCAGGTGCACGCCGTCGCCCAGGAGGTCGTGGTGCTGCCGATCGAGGGCGAGCGGGAGCGCGCCCGGGAGTTCGCCGTCGCGGTCGCCCGCGCGGCCGGGCGGAAGCGCTAGGTGTACTGAGTCATCACGTGGGTGACACTCGGGCCGCTGGTGGTCTCCCGTGGGCTGAGTGGATGCGTTCAGTGTTGTAGTGCTCGATGAAGGGTGCAAGCGCGTCGGTTCGTGCGCTGTTCGAGTCGAAGGGCTGTCGGTAGGCCCATTCGGTGGCGAGGGTGCGGTTGAAGCGTTCGACCTTGCCGTTCTGCCAGGGGCAGTGGGGCTTGATGAACAGCTGCCGGGCGCCGAGCGCTGCGACAGCTGCCGGGAAGGCATGGGCGCGCCGGTAGGCGAGCGCGTTGTCGGTGATGACCTGCTCGATGCGAGCGATGCCGTGGTTGGAGAAGTAGTCCGCCGCTCGCCGAAGGAAGCTCGCGCAGGTCTCGGAGCGCTCGTCGGCGTGGATCTCCGCGTAGGCGAGCCGGCTGTGGTCGTCGACGGCGGCGTGGACGAAGTCATAGCCGATGCCGCGGCCGCGAACCTCTTCGGAGCGGCCGTGAACGCGCCAGCCGCCGCCGTCCGGGATGCGGCCGAGCTTCTTCACGTCGACGTGGATCAGCTGCCCTGGCTGTTCCCGCTCGTAGCGGAGTGCAGTCGTGCGGGATGCGCGGATCAGCTGCCCGGTGATCGGATCACACCAAGCCAGGCGCGGAACCTGGTGTCGGTTCAGGATCCGCGAGATCGTCCGGGCCGGTACGCCGGTGGCGGCTGCGAGCCGTGCCGGGCCCTGGCGGAGCTCCGCCCGGGCGGCGAGCACCGCCGCCTCACGATCCTGAGTCGTGCGGTTCGGTGACGCATGCGGTCGACTGGACCGGTCGAAGAGCGCCTCGACGCCGCCCTCGCGGTACCGGTTCACCCATCGATACGCGGTCTGACGAGAGACACCGAGCTCAGCCGCGACATGGGCGACGGGCCTGCCGCTGCCGACACGTTCGACGATCAATGCTCTGCCAAACGGAGACAGGCGCGGGATAACTTGGGGCACGAGAACCTCCGGGAAGTGAAGACCTGAACAGCTCCACTAAGCCCGGAGGTTCTCCTCGCTCACAAGACCCGAACTGTCACCAACGTCCCGGCGCAGTACAGCTAGGCGGCAGCCGCCGCCCTCGCGCCGGCCGCCGAGCGGGCGGCGACGGCCCGCGCGGCGCGCTCGCGCGCCTCGTCGAGCGTCACGGTCAGCAGCTCGGCGCGCACGTCGGCGAGCGCCGAGGCGCTCATCGACAGCGACGTGACGCCGAGGCCGACGAGCACGACCGCGAGCGCCGGATCCGCCGCGGCCTCGCCGCACACCCCCACGGGCTTGCCGGCCTTCGCCCCGGCCTCGCCGAGCATCCCCACCAGCCGCAGCACCGCCGGGTGCCACGGGTCCTGGAAGGCGGCGACGGAGCCCAGCTGCCGGTCGGCGGCGAGCGTGTACTGCGTCAGGTCGTTCGTGCCGATCGAGACGAAGTCGGCCACCTCGAGCACCTGGTCGGCGACCACCGCGATCGACGGCACCTCGGCCATCGCGCCGACGGTGCGGAGCCCCAGCTCGCGCCCGAGGCCGACGAAGTACTCGGTCTCCTCGACGTCGGCGATCATCGGGGCCATCACCCACAGCTCCGCCTCGGTCGCCGCCTGCGCGTTCGCGAGCGCCGTGAGCTGGTCGCGCAGGATCTGCTCGGTCGCGCGCAGCGCCCGGATCCCGCGCAGGCCCAGCGCCGGGTTCTCCTCGTGGGCGTCGTTGAGGAACGGCAGCGGCTTGTCGGCGCCGGCGTCGAGCACGCGCGCGACGACCTTCTTGCCGGGGAACGCCTGCAGCAGCTCGGTGTAGGCGGCGGTCTGCGCCTCGACGCTCGGCGCGCTCGACGAGTCGAGGAAGAGGAACTCGGTGCGGAAGAGCCCCACGCCCTCCGCGCCCAGCGCGACAGCCGCGGGCGCGTCCTTCGGCGAGCCCACGTTCGCGAGCAGCGGCACCTTCGTGCCGTCGGCGAGGGCGCCCTCGGTGATCGGCGCGCTCGAGGCGGCCGCCCGCGACTCGCCCTCGGCGAGGGCGGCGGCGACGGATGCGTCGTCCGGGTCGAGCACGACGGTGCCGGCCCGCGCGTCGACGATCATCCGCTGGCCGTCGGCGACCGCCGACAGCAGCCCCACGACCCCGACGACCGCCGGCAGCGACTTCGAGCGGGCGAGGATCGCCGTGTGCGACGTGGGGCCGCCCTCCTCGGTCACGAGGGCGAGCGTGCGCTCGAGGTCGAGGGTCGCCGTGTCGGCGGGCGCGAGGTCGCGCGCGACGAGGATGAACGGCTCGTCGGACTGCGGCACGCCCGGCGCCGCGACGCCGCGGAGGCGCGCGACGACGCGCTGGGCGACGTCGTCGAGGTCGGTCGCGCGCTCGGCCATGTAGCCGCCCATCGCCGTGAGCATGTCGCGGAACGCGCCGTACGCATCCCACGTCGCGCGCTCGGCGTTCGCGCCGCCGTCGAGCCGCGCGCGCACGTCGTCGAGGATCGCCGGGTCCTGCGCCATGAGCGCGGCGGCCTCGAGCACCTCCTGCGCGTCGCCGCCCGCGGCGGCCGCGCGTGCCTGCAGCTCGTGCGCGACGCCCTCGAGCGCCTCTCGCACCCGCTCGTGCTCGGCGCCGGCGTCGGCCGCGAGCGGCTCGTCGCTCGGCGGGGCGAGTGGCTCCGGCATCCGCAGCACCTTCGCGACAGCGATGCCCCGACCGACTCCGACCCCTGAGAGCGCACCCATCCCGCCACACTACGCTGGGCCCCCTGCCCGCCACGACCCCGACCGGAGGCACCATGAAGCCGCTGCTGGAGCGCGTGATGCGGTCGTGGCCGGTGCGGGCGTGGCAGCGCTACAGCGAGCAGCGCGGCCCCGTGCTCGCGCAGGGCATGACCCTCCAGGCGTTCCTGTCGCTGTTCGCGGCGCTGTTCGTCGCGTTCGCGATTTTCATGGCGGTGCTGGGCGGCAACGTGGCGCTCCGCGAGGCCGTGATCGACTCGATCTCGTCGTCGATCCCCGGGCTCATCGGCGAGGGCGGCGCGCTCGACGTCGAGCAGCTCACCGGCTCGACGATCGTCGGCTGGGCGGGCGCCATCGCCGCCGCCTCGATCCTGATCACCGCGATCGCCTGGATCGGCGTGAGCCGCGAGGGCTTCCGCGCGATGTTCGACCTCGGCGCCCCGCCGTCGAACGTCATCCTGCTGAAGCTCGGCGACCTCGGCGTCGCGCTCGGCATCGGCCTGCTCGTCGTCGTCTCCTCCGGGCTGCTCGTCGTCACGCAGACGCTCGCCGATGCGCTCGGCCTCGGCTGGGCGGGCCGGGTGCTCGGCTTCGCCATCCAGCTGCTGCTCGACACCGGCATCGTGCTGCTGCTGTTCCGCTTCGGCGGCCGGCTGCGGCTGCCCGCCAAGCAGGTCGTGCTCGCCGCCCTCGCCTGCGCGGTGGCCTTCCAGGTGCTCAAGCTGCTCGCGTCGCTGCTGTTCGGCGCGGTCGAGAACAACCCGCTGCTCGCCGGCGTCGCCGCGGTCGTGATCATCCTCATCTGGCTCGGCTTCATCATGCAGATCCTGCTCGTGGCGCTCGCGTTCGTCGCGGTCACGCCCACCGGCCGCGCCTACACGCGGCTCGTCGAGGCGGGCGGCATCGATGCGCGCCTGAGCCCCGCGCAGGCGAAGGAGCTCCTCGTCGAGGTGCAGGCCAACCGGCGCGAGGGCGGCGACCACGCCCGGCTCCACAAGCGGCTCGCGCGGCGCATCCGCTGACCTCCTCCCGCCACTTCGGGCGGGCCCCGGCCGTCCGGGACCCCGGTGCCCGCTCGGTAGGCTCGAGGGCATGGTCCGCATCGCCTCCGTCAACGTCAACGGCGTGCGCGCCGCGTTCCGCAAGGGCATGGGCGAGTGGCTCGAGGCCGGCGGCTTCGACATCGTGGCGCTCCAGGAGGTGCGCGCGCTCGACGAGGACCTCCTGCCGCTCGTGCCCGGCTGGCACGTGCTGCACGACCCGGCCACCGCGAAGGGCCGCGCCGGCGTCGCCGTGCTCTCGCGCGAGCCGTCGATCGAGCACCGCACCGACATCGGGCTGAAGACCTTCGACACGAAGGGGCGCTGGCTCGAGGCCGACTTCCTCCTCGGCGAGACGCTGCTCACGGTCGTCTCCGCCTACGTGCACTCGGGCGGCGAGGTCGGCAGCGAGAAGCAGGACGCGAAGTTCCGCTTCCTCGAGTCGATGGCGAAGCGCCTGCCGCAGCTGCGCTCGCACGCCGAGCACGCCGTGGTCATGGGCGACTTCAACGTCGGCCACACGCCGCTCGACATCAAGAACTGGCGCGGCAACCAGAAGAACGCGGGCTTCCTGCCCGAGGAGCGCAGCCACCTCGACCGCTTCTTCGGCACCGGCATGGTCACCGGCGTCGACGGCCGGCGCGGCCGCGGCCACGGATGGGTCGACGTGGGCCGAGCCGCGCATCCGGGCGTCGACGGCCCCTACACGTGGTGGTCCCAGCGCGGCAAGGCGTTCGACACCGACACCGGCTGGCGCATCGACTACCACATGGCCTCGCCCGCCCTCGCGGCGGTCGCCCGCGACTACCGCATCGATCGCGCGAGCGCGTGGGACACCCGATGGTCCGACCACGCCCCCGTCATCGTCGACTACGACCTGTGATCACTCAGACTGGAACCGCCATGCCCAAGCCCCGCCTCTACTCGGGGATGCAGCCCTCCTCGGGCTCGCTCCACCTCGGCAACTACATCGGCGCGCTGCAGCAGTGGCGCGGGATGCAGGACGAGTACGACGCGTTCTTCTCGATCGTCGACCTGCACGCGATCACGGTCGCGCAGGACCCGAAGGTGCTGCGCGAGCAGGTGCGCACCCTCGCCGCGCAGTACATCGCGGGCGGCATCGACCCCGACCGCTCCTGCCTGTACGTGCAGTCGCACGTCGCCGCGCACGCGCAGCTGCAATGGCTGCTCTCGACCATCACCGGCTTCGGCGAGGCGAGCCGGATGACGCAGTTCAAGGACAAGACCGCCAAGGGCGGGCAGGAGACGGCCTCCGTGGGCCTGTTCACCTACCCGATCCTGATGGCCGCCGACATCCTGCTCTACGACACCGAGGTCGTGCCGGTCGGCGACGACCAGAAGCAGCACGTCGAGCTCACGCGCGACCTCGCCGAGCGCTTCAACAAGCGCTTCGGGCCGACCTTCACGGTGCCGAAGCCCGTGATCCTCGCCAACGGCGCCCGCATCTACGACCTGCAATCGCCGGCGTCGAAGATGTCGAAGTCGGCCGACAACGACAAGGGCGTGGTGTGGCTGCTCGACGAGCCCGCCCGCACCGCGAAGAAGATCCGCTCGGCCGTCACCGACACCGAGGGCTCGATCCGCGCCGACCGCGCCGAGAAGCCGGGCGTCACGAACCTGCTCGACATCCTCTCCGCGATGACGGGCACCCCGGTGGCCGGCCTCGAGGCGGAGTTCGCCGGGCAGGGCTACGGCGTCTTCAAGACGGCCGTCGCCGACGCCGTCGTCGCCGAGCTGGCGCCGGTGCGCGAGCGCACGCTCGAGCTGCTCGCAGACCCCGCCGAGCTCGACCGCCTGCTGGCGGCGAACGCCGAGCGCGCGGCTGCGGTGGCGGATGCGACGCTCGGCCGCGCGCTGGAGGCGATGGGGCTGCGATGACCGCCGGGTCGCTCGCGGGGCCGTCGCTGCCCGTCGTCGGCGGGAAGGTGCTGCTCACGGCGCTCCGCGAGGCCGACATCGACCGCGTCGTCGAGGCGTGCACGACCCCCGAGGCGGAGCGCTGGCTCGAGACGCCCGTGCCCTACCGCCGCGAGGACGCCGAGTCGTTCGTGCGGGAGTTCGCGCCCGCCGGCTGGCGCGGCGAGCACGACGAGCGCGTGTGGGCGATCCGCGAGTCGCTCGGCGGGCCGCTCGCGGGCGTCATCGGGCTGCGCGAGGGCAGCCGCGAGGTGGGCTTCTGGCTGCACCCCGCGGCGCAGGGCCGGGGCCTGATGGCCGACGCCGTGCGGACCGCGGTCGGCCACGCAGACGGCTGCCTGACATGGCCCGAGGTGCGCTGGGCATGCTACGACGGCAACGTCGCGTCGATGCGCGTCGCCCGCGCGGCCGGCTTCCACTACCTCGGCACGCGCGAGGGGCTGCACCGGGGCGTGCCCGAGCTGCAGCACCACGCGGTGCTGCCGGCCCACAGCGAGCCGGCCGACGCGCTCCCCTGGCCCGACCTCGGCTGACCGGCCCGGCGCATCCGCCCGCCCGCTCAGCGCGCGTTGTTCGTGATGCCCGCCGCCGCCGGAGCCGCGGCACCCATGCCGGTGATGATCGGCGCCGGCACCGCGCCGCCGCGCACCTCGAGCGCGCGCCGGTAGAGCGTGCCCGCGCGGTACGACGAGCGCACGAGCGGCCCCGACATGACGCCCGAGAAGCCGATGCGGGTCGCGATCTCGCCGAGCTCGGCGAAGCGCTCCGGCTCCACCCAGCGGTCGACCGGGTGGTGGCGCGGCGAGGGCCGCAGGTACTGCGTGATGGTGATGAGCTCGGTGCCCGCCTCGTGCAGCGCCTCGAGCGTCTCGACGACCTCGTCGTCGGTCTCGCCCATGCCGAGGATGAGGTTCGACTTCGTCACGAGCTCCTCCTCGCGGCTCCAGCGCAGCACGTCGAGGCTGCGCTCGAAGCGGAAGCCGGGGCGGATGCGCTTGAAGATGCGCGGGACGGTCTCGACGTTGTGGGCGAAGACCTCGGGCCGCGTCTCGAACAGCTGCTGCAGCAGGTGCCGGCGGCCGGTGAAGTCGGGCGCGAGCATCTCGACGCCGACGCCGGGGTTGGCCTCGTGGATGCGCCGCACCGTCTCGGCGTAGAGCCAGATGCCCTCGTCCTCGAGGTCGTCGCGGCAGACGCCCGTGACGGTCGCGTAGCGCAGCCCCATCGTGCGCACCGACTCTGCGACCCGCACCGGCTCCATGAGGTCGAGCAGCGCAGGCTTGCCGGTGTCGATCTGGCAGAAGTCGCAGCGGCGCGTGCACTGGTCGCCGCCGATGAGGAACGTCGCCTCGCGGTCCTCCCAGCACTCGTAGATGTTGGGGCAGCCCGCCGACTGGCAGACGGTGTGCAGGTCCTGCGCCTGCACGAGCTCCTGCAGCTCGCGGAACTGAGGGCCCATGCGGGCGCGCGTCTTGATCCAGGCGGGCTTGCGCTCGATGGGCGTCTCGGCGTTCCGCGCCTCGATCCGCAGCATGCGCCGGCCCTGCGGCTCGGGGCGGGTGGCGTCGGCCTGCGCCTGCGCCTGCGCCTGCGCCGGCTGGCTGCACGCGCTCACGCGTGCACCGCCGCGCGGTCGTCGAGCGCCACCGAGGTGAACGGCGCGAAGTCGAGCAGCGGCTCGAGCTCGGCCGCGAAGCGGCGCCCGATCGCCATCGGGTCGTGCGTGCTGCCGGTCTCGAGCTCGACGGTCGTCACCCCGGCGTCGGCGATGCCGCAGGGGACGATCGTCGTGAAGGGCGCGAGCGAGTTGGCGACGTTGATCGCGATGCCGTGCATCGAGGCGCGCGAGGCGACCCGCACGCCGACCTGCGCGACCTTGCGCTCGCCCGACGCATCCGCCACCCAGACGCCCGCCCGGCCGCGGATGCGCCGGGTCGCGAGCCCGCTCGCCGCGAGCGCGCGGATGATTGCCTCCTCGAGCCGGCGCACCCAGTCGACGACCTGCACCGCATCGGGCAGGGCGATGATCGGGTAGGCGACGAGCTGGCCGGGGCCGTGCCACGTGATGCGACCGCCGCGGTCGACCTCGATCGCCTCGCTGCCGTCGGTCGGGAGGTCGCCGGGCTGCGTCGAGGTGCCCGCGGTGTAGACGCTCGCGTGCTCGAGCAGCAGCAGCGTGGGCCGCGCGCCGTCGACGACCTGCTCGTGGAGCGCGCGCTGCAGGGCCCAGGTCTCGCGGTAGTCGGCGCCCGCGCCCAGCTCGACCACGTCCATCCGTCGCTCGGTCTCCACGTCGTCGTGCCCCCATCCGGGATTGCTGTACCCAGTACGACAATACCCGACGGCGTGCCGGCAGTCAGCGCGCCCCCACCCCGATGCACAACGCAAGCCCAACGGCCCCGATCAGCGGCAGATCGACCGCCCCCGCGCGCGTCGCCGCAAGAATCGCCGAGACGGCTTGCGTTGTGCGCGCGCGGTCGAGGCGAGGCAGCCGGAGGGAGTGCTCAGCCGCGCGGGTGGAGCGCGAGCGCCGCGCGCACCAGCGCGATGAAGCGGTGCGCGTTGTCGTCGAGCCAGCGCGCCGAGAGGCGCACGGTGACGTAGCCCTGCAGGAGCGCCTCGGCGTCGCGCCGGCGGTCCTCCTCGAAGCTGCCCTCGTGGTGCTCGCGGCCGTCGATCTCGACGATGACGCAGCCGCACACGACGAAGTCGACCCTGCCGACACGCGGGATCCGCACCTGCTGCTCGTACTGGAGCCCCGCGGCGAGCAGGAGCAGCTTCGCATCGGTCTCGTAGCCCGAGCCGCACTTCCCGTCGACGGCCGCGGCAGCAGGCATCCCGTCCCAGTCGAGCCCCTCGAGCGCCCGCTCGACGTCGGCCGGGCTCGCCAGCCCGCGGTCGAGCGCCGAGTCGGCGACCCGGATCGCCTCGTGCACGCCGAAGCAGCGCGCGATGCACGCGACCGCGGCAGCCGCCGAGGTGGCGCACCGGTCGCCATCGTCCGGGTCGAGGTCCTCCCAGTGGAGCACGAGCCCCTCCCGCCGCTCGAGGCGCCGGTGCCGGTCGCGCGGATCGCGCAGCCGCGTCGATCCGTCCCACAGGTGCACGTGGAGCCGGTCGTCGCTCGGCACCCAGAGCCCGAGGTGCGCGGCGGCGGACGCGCAAGCGAGCCGACCGCCGATCCGCAGCGCCGAGACGAGCGCGTCGGATGCCGGCTGCCAGACGTAGACGTCGCGGCGAGCCCGCACGAGCAGCCCCAGCCGCAGGCCCTCCTCGATCGCCGCTCGGCTGCTGCCCTCCTCGCGCAGCTCGCGATACTCATCCACCCGGACGGCGCCCTGCGAGAGCGGCCTCAGCGTCGACATGCGCGGCAGGATGGCCGTTCCGCCCGCCGCTCCGCGCAGCTGCCGCATCCACCTGTGCAGAAGCGGCCGCGCACAACGCAAGCCGCTCAGCCGCGATCAGCGACGGCTGCGGCGGCGGCCCCGCGCCGCCCGCTGGTCGCGCGCCGCGGGCTTGCGTTGTGCGGCGGCGGGCGGCGGGGCCGCCGCCGCGGGGCCGCCGGGCAGGGATGCGCGGGCACGGGAATGGGCGCGGCCGGAGGCGAGTTGTAGGCTGGCAGTGCAACGTGCCCGGGGTCAGTGCAAGTCTGAACCGGCGGTGATAGTCCGCGACCCGAGCGGCGCCCTCCAGCAGGAGCGGCGCGGCTCGGCTGAGCTGGTGGAACTCCAGTACCGACGGTGAGAGTCCGGAGGGGAGGCGCACGTGGGGTCGCGACGCGACCCCTCGGATCCCCGCGCGCGTTCTGGAGAGGACGGCATGGCAGGGATCAGCGGCGCTGAGCAGGGCGCCATGGCGCGCGCCCGCGAGCTCGCGCTGCGCGGCCCCCGCGGCGTCAACCCGCAGGTCGGGGCCGTCGTGCTCTCCCCCGACGGCCGGGTGCTCGCCGAGGGCTGGCACCGCGGCGCCGGCACGCCCCACGCCGAGGTCGACGCGCTCTCGCGGCTCACGCCCGCCGAGGCCCGCGGCGCGACCGCCGTCGTCACCCTCGAGCCCTGCAACCACACCGGGCGCACCGGCCCGTGCGCCGTCGCGCTGCTCGACGCGGGCGTCGCGCGCGTCGTCTACGCCGCCGCCGACCCCGGCGACGCGTCGAGCGGCGGCGCGCAGCGCCTCGCAGCGGCGGGTGTCGAGGTCGTGCGCGCCGGCGAGGCCGAGGGCGCGGCCCTCATCGCCGACTGGCTCTTCGTGCAGCGCACCGGCCGGCCGCGCGTGACGGTGAAGTGGGCGCAGTCGCTCGACGGCCGCGCCGCCGCCGCCGATGGCAGCAGCCGGTGGATCACGGGGCCCGAGGCCCGCGCGCACGTGCACCGCGAGCGCAGCGCCCACGACGCGATCGCCGTCGGCACCGGCACCGTGCTCGCCGACGACCCGCAGCTGACCGCTCGCATCGAGGGCGAGCCGGATGCGCCGCAGCCGATCCCGGTCGTCTTCGGCGAGCGCGGCGTGCCCGGCTCCGCCGCCCTGCACCGGCACCCCCGGGGCTTCCGCACGGCCGGCCACGAGCTCGAGCGCGAGCTCTTCGCCCTCGCCGCCGCAGGCATCCAGACCCTCTACGTGGAGGGCGGGCCGACGCTCGCGAGCGCGTTCATCCGCGCGCGCCTCGCCGACCGCCTCACCGTCTACCTCGCGCCGATCCTCCTCGGAGGCCCGCGCACGGCACTCGACGACCTCGGCGTCGGGACGATCGACGAGCAGCGCCGCCTCACGGTGACGCGGCTCGAGCAGCTCGGCCGCGACCTCCTGGTCGAGGCCACGACAGAGAGCGAGCAGTGATGTTCACCGGCATCATCGAGGAGCTCGGCGAGGTCGTCTCGTTCGAGCCCCACAGCACCGGGCAGGGCGAGGCCTGGCGCCTCACCGTGCGCGGCCCCCTGGCCGTCAGCGACGCGTCCCACGGCGACTCCATCGCCGTCAACGGCCTCTGCCTGACCGTGGTCGAGCGGACGGCGGATGCGTTCACGGCCGACGTCATGCAGATCTCGGTCGACATGTCGACGCTCGCCGACCGCCGACCGGGCGACCGCGTGAACCTCGAGCGCGCCGCCGCCGTCGGCGACCGCCTGGGCGGCCACATCGTGCAGGGCCACATCGACGGCACCGCGCGGGTGCTCTCGGTCGTCGACGCCGAGGGGCAGCGCACCGTGCGCTTCGCGCTCGACCCGGCGCTCGCGCACCTCGTCGTGCGGAAGGGCTCGGTCGCCGTCGACGGCATCAGCCTGACCGTGTCGGCCGTGAGCGAGCCGGGCGAGGCCGAGCAGTGGTTCGAGGTGTCGCTCATCCCCGAGACGCTCGAGTCGACGACGCTCGGCTTCCGCGCCGCCGGCGACCGGGTCAACATCGAGACCGACATCGTCGCTCGCCACGTCGAGCGCATGCTGCAGCTGCAGCGGGAGGCATCATGAGCATCACCACCATCGACGCCGCGCTCAAGGCGCTGCGCGAGCGCAAGCCCGTCATCGTCGTCGACGACGAGGGGCGCGAGAACGAGGGCGACCTGATCATGTCGGCGCAGCTCGCGACGACCGAGTGGATCGCCTTCATGGTGCGCCACACGTCGGGCTACCTGTGCGCGCCGCTCACCGGCGAGCGCGCCGACGAGCTCGGGCTGCCGCTCATGGTGCTCGAGAACGAGGATGCGCGGCAGACGGCGTACACGATCACCGTCGACGCCGCCGACCGAGACTCCACCGGGATCTCGGCCGACGACCGCGCCCACACGCTGCGCGTGCTCGCCGACCCGGCGACCACCCCGCAGGACCTGCGCCGCCCCGGCCACATCGTGCCGCTGCGCGCGGTCGAGGGCGGCGTGCGCGAGCGCAAGGGCCACACCGAGGCGGGCGTCGAGCTCATGAAGCTCGCGGGCCTCGAGCCGGTCGCCGTGATCGGCGAGCTCGTCGAGGACGGCGGCGAGATGCGCCGGCTGCCCTCGCTCATCGCCTTCGGCGAGGAGCACGACCTGCCGGTCATCACCATCGAGGACCTCATCGACTACCTCGACGCGGGCGGGCTCCCGACGGCGTGCAAGGGCGCGAACGACGAGTCGGCGCGCGTCTCCTTCGAGGTCGAGACCAAGGTGCCGACGCGCTTCGGCACGTTCCGCGTCGCCGCCTACCGCGACCGCCAGACCGGCGCCGACCACGTGGCGATCATCGCCGGCGACGAGCTGGCCGACGGCGCGCTCGTGCGCGTGCACTCCGAGTGCCTCACCGGCGAGGCGCTGCACTCGCTCAAGTGCGAGTGCGGCCCGCAGCTCGACGCGGCGATCCAGGCCATCCAGGAGGCCGGCAACGGCATGGTGGTCTACCTCCGCGGCCACGAGGGGCGCGGCATCGGCCTCATCAACAAGCTGAAGGCGTACCGCCTCCAGGAGGACGGGCTCGACACGCTCGACGCCAACCTCGCGCTCGGCCTCCCCGCCGACGCCCGCGAGTACGGCGCCGCCGCCGGCATCATCCGGCAGCAGGGCGTGCAGTCCATCCGGCTGCTCTCCAACAACCCGCTGAAGCAGGAGGCGCTCGAGCGCCACGGCATCGAGGTCTCCGAGCTCGTGCCGCTCCTCGTGGGCGTCGGCGAGCACAACGAGCAGTACCTCTCGGCCAAGCGCGACCGCATGGGTCACCAGCTGCCGGCCGTGATCGCAGCCAACGACGAGCAGGGAGAAGACTGATGGCCGGAGCAGGAGCACCGCGGACGGGCGGGCTGGACGCGAGCGGGATGCGCATCGCGATCGTGCACGGACGGTGGCACGAGCAGATCGCGACCGGGCTGCTCGAGGGCGCCCGGCGCGCGCTCGCCGAGATGGGCGCCGACGTGGTCGAGCTGCCCGTGCCGGGCTCGTTCGAGCTGCCGGTCGTCGCGCAGGCGGCGATCGAGGCCGGGTGCGACGGCGCGGTGGCGCTCGCGGTCATCATCCGGGGCGGCACGCCGCACTTCGACTACGTCGCGCAGGCGGCGACGGTCGGCCTCACCGACGTCGCCATCCGCACCGGCAAGCCCGTCGGCTTCGGCGTGCTGACCCTCGACGACGAGCAGCAGGGCATCGACCGAGCGGGCCTGCCCGGCTCGAAGGAGGACAAGGGCCGCGAGGCCGCCGAGGCGGTCGTCGAGGCCGCGCTCGCGCTCCGCTCCCTGCAGGGCTGAGCCCGGCGCATCCGCCCTCCCACGACGGGCGGATGCGCCGCGACGGCGGGCGGGCAACGGTCGTCGAGGCCGTGGCCGGTTACCCGGCTCGGTACACTGGGATGTCGTCGTCCCGGGGCCGCAGCCGTCCCCCAGATGGCCGGCCCGTCACGAGCGGACCGCACCGTTCGCGCGCGCCGCACCACCCCGCATCCAGCGCGCGCCACCGCATCCAGGAAGCAGCATGTCCATCTCCGCAACCCAGACGACCGCCGCGTCGTCGCAGCCGGCCAACTCCCGCGGCCGCGTCATCTTCGCCAGCCTCATCGGCACGACGATCGAGTTCTACGACTTCTACGTCTACGCGACCGCCGCCGTGCTGGTGTTCCCGCACCTCTTCTTCCCCACCGGCGACGACACGACGGCCCTCCTCGCCTCGTTCGCCGCGTTCGGCGCCGCGATGGTCGCGCGCCCCATCGGCTCGGTCGTCTTCGGGCACCTCGGCGACAAGTTCGGCCGCAAGGCGACGCTCGTCGGCGCGCTGCTGACGATGGGCATCGCCACGTTCCTCATCGGCGTGCTGCCCACCTACGCGCAGGTCGGCTGGTTCGCCGCCGCGCTGCTCGTGCTCATGCGCCTCGCGCAGGGCTTCGCGCTCGGCGGCGAGTGGTCGGGCGCGGCGCTCGTCGCGACCGAGAACGCCCCCGCCGGCAAGCGCGCCTGGTACGGCACCTTCCCGCAGCTCGGCGCGCCGATCGGCTTCATCATCGCCAACGGCCTCTTCCTCATCATCGCCGCGCTGCTGCCGAGCGACGACCCCTCGCGGCCCTCGCAGGCGTTCCTCGACTGGGGCTGGCGCATCCCGTTCCTCTTCTCGGCCGTGATGGTCGTCGTCGGCCTGTGGGTGCGGCTGCGGCTCGTCGAGTCGACGTCGTTCGAGAAGGCGAAGCAGTCGGGCACGATCCAGCGGCTGCCGCTCGGCACCGTCGTGCGCCACCACTGGCGCGAGCTGCTGCTCGGCACCTTCTTCATGCTCGCGACGTACGTGCTCTTCTACCTGATGACCACGTTCTCGCTCACGTACGGCCGCACCCCCACCGACGCGGCGATCCCCGGGCTCGGCTACTCCTACAACGCGTTCGTGATCATGCTCATCGTCGGCGTGGTGTTCTTCGGCATCTTCACGCTCGTCTCGGGCCCGCTCGCCGACCGCTTCGGCCGCCGCGCGACGCTCATCGTCGTGACGCTCGGCATCATCGCCTTCGGCCTGCTGTGGGTGCCGCTCACGAGCGCCGGCTTCGTCGGCGTGATGGCGTGGCTCATCATCGGCATGTCGCTCATGGGCTTCACGTTCGGGCCGATGGGCGCGCTGCTGCCCGAGCTGTTCCCGACCAACGTGCGGTACACGGGCTCGGGCGTCTCGTACAACGTCTCGTCGATCCTGGGCGCCGCGGTGGCGCCGTTCATCGCGGTGGCGCTGTGGACGGCGGGCGGCGGCAGCATCTTCTGGGTGGGCGTCTACCTCGCGGGCGCCGCGGTGCTGACGCTCATCGCGCTGCTGCTGTCGAAGGAGACGAAGGACGTCGACATGGAGCGCTGACGCGCCCCGCTCGACCGCGGCCCGCCGCCCCTCGGGGTGGCGGGCCGCTCGTCGTCGCGCGTCAGGCGCCGCGGTCGGCGATCGTGCGCACGCCCGTCACGGTCGCGTTGCCGGCGGCGAGCCGCTCCATGTCGCTGCCGGGCGCGTCGGCGGCGCGGTGCTCGCGGATCGACAGCCGCACCTCGTCGCCGTCGAGCTCGGTCATCGTGGTCTGGACGATGCCGAACGGCGCGAGCGGCGCCTCGACGAGCTCGAGCGCCGCGGGGTCGGGCACATCGGGCACGTTGACGTTGAGGATGGTGCCTGCCGGCGCGCCGACGAGCGTCGCGAGCGCGCGGCCGGCGATCGCCGCCGCGGTCTCCCAGTGCTCGTCGCCGCCGTCGCGCAGCCCCACGTCGAGCGAGACGGCGAGCGCGCGCACGCCGCCCTGCGCCGCCGTGAGCGCGGCCCCGACGGTGCCGGAGTGCATGATCGCGCCGCCCACGTTCGCGCCGCGGTTGATGCCGCTCAGCACGACGTCGGGCACTCCGCCGAACGATCCGTGCAGCGCGAGCAGCACGATGAGCGCGGGCGCCGCGTGCACCGCGTAGGCCTCGCCGTCGACGCCCGGCACCGTGCGGCGCTCGGAGCGCACCGTGCCCTTGCCGCCCGCGGCGGTCACCGCCGTGCCCTGCGTGGCGATGATGGATGCGCTGGCGCCGGAGTGCTCGTGGGCGGGGGCCGCGACCACGACCTCCATGCCAGCGTCGGCGGCGGCGCGCGCGAGGGCGGCGAGCCCCGGCGAGTCGATGCCGTCGTCGTTCGTGATGAGTGCGCGCATCAGCGCTCCTTCCCGATCGGCTCGAGCTCCACCCGCTCGGCGATGGCGCGGATGGCCTCGGCGTCGCCGGTGCCGAGCCCGCGCCGCGTGGCGTTGACGGCGCCGGCCGCGGCGCCGAGGCGCACCGCGTCGGCGTGGCTGCCGCCGGCCGCGAGCGCCGCGGCGAGGCCCGCCGTGTACGAGTCGCCGGCACCTCGCGTGTCCACCGGCTCGAGCTGCGGCGCGACCACGCGCCACGCGCCCTCCTCGCCGACGACGACCGAGCCGGCGTCCGCGCGGGTGACCGCGACGAGCGCGATGCCGTCGTCGGCGAGCTGCTGCGCGGCCGCGACGAGCTGACCCTCGTCGTCGCCGTCGTCGACCCGGCCGTCGTCGACCAGCTCTTCGTGGCTGACCTTCAGCACGTCGACGCCGCCCTCGAGCGCGGCAGCGAGGCGCTCGCCGGCGAGGTCGACGAGCACGGTGCGCCCGAGCTCGCGCATGTCGCTCGCGAGCCTGCGGTAGACATCCGCCTCGAGCATCTCGTCGCCGTCGGGCCCCGAGAGGATGACGAGCTCAGCGTCCATCGCCGCGCGCAGCGTCGCCGAGTAGAGCGCGTCGAGGTCGTGCCGGGTCAGCGGCTCGCCGTGCGCCTCCACGACCTCCTGCCGGTCGCCGCTGCGCCGGTCGTGCACGTAGGCCGGGCCGTTCCCGTCGCGGTCGATCGCGACGACCTCGAAGCCCTCGCGGTCGAGCAGCTGCCGCGCCACCGCGCCCGTCTCCCCCGCCACCGTGCACACGACCGTCACGTCGGCGCCGAGCGCCGCGAGCATCCGCGCCTGCCACACGCCCTGCCCGCCGACGTGCAGGTGCACGTCGGGTGCGCCCTCGTGCTCCTCGACCGTGATCGTGAGCGTCGGAGCGGGGGCGAAGACGAGCACGCGTGCCATGCGCCCACCCTAGGCACGCCGCCTGGGCGTCAGCGCAGGAAGAGGGCCCGCAGGCGCGAGGTCGTGAACCACAGGCCCACGACGATCATCACCGCGAAGTACAGCAGGTGCAGCAGGATCGACGGCTGGATGAGCCCGGTCGTCAGCTGCCGGATCATGTCGACGCCGTGCCACAGCGGCATCGCCTGGATCACCCACTGCAGGCCCTGCGGGTACACCTCGATGGGGAAGAACGTCGCCGACAGCAGGAACATCGGCATCATGACGAAGTAGACGTAGTCGAGGTGCTGGAAGGTCTTCATGTAGCTCGTGATGGCCATGCCGAACGAGGCGAAGCCGAACGCCACGACGAGCGCCGCGGGGATCGCCAGGATCGCCGTCCACGAGAGGTTGAGCCCCATGAGGGTCGTCACGAGCATGAAGCCCGACGCGTACAGCAGGCCGCGGAACAGCGCCAGCAGGATCTCGCCGAGCGCGACGTCGAGCGGGCCGAGCGAGGTCGACAGCATCTGCTGGTAGAGCTTCGCGTAGTTCATCTTGAAGAAGACGTTCATCGTCGAGTCGTACACGGCGCCGTTCATCGCGCTCACCGCCATGAGCGCGGGCGCGATGTAGGCCGCGTACGGCACCTCGGCGCCGTAGAACTCGACGGTGCCGATGAGGGCGCCGAGGCCGATGCCCATCGAGAGCAGGTAGAAGACCGGCTCGAAGAAGCCGGTGACGACGATGAGCCAGTTGTTGCGGGCGATCACCTGGAGGCCGCGGGCCACGACCGAGCGCGTGTTGCCGGCGTAGATGCCGCGGAGCGGTCCGCGGACGGTCGGCGCGGGCGCCTCGAGCAGCTGCTCGTTCATCGGTCGAGCCTCCGTCGGAAGGTGCGGATCGAGAGCAGGCAGGTGGCGGCGGCCAGCAGCACGAGGTAACCGACGTGCACGAGCGCCATGCCAGGGGCGAGCGCGGCGCCGTACAGCGCCGCTCGGCCGAGCTCGGCCGCGTGCCAGAGGGGCGAGATCCAGCCGATCCAGTGCAGGAACCAGGGCAGCGTCTCGAGCGGGAAGTAGGTGCCCGAGAAGAGCGTCAGCGGCACGACCACGAAGCGCTCGATGAAGGAGAGCTGGCCGCGGTCCTCGGTCTGCGTCGCGACCCACGACATCACCGCGAAGCCGACCGCGGCGCCGAGCAGCAGCCCGATGGGCACGAGCAGGAGGGCCCCGGCGGCCGAGCCGATGCCGAAGAGCACCATCACGAGCACGAAGGCGACGAGCGGCAGCAGCACCCGCACGAGCACCGACACCTGGAAGCCGATCACGATGTGCGCGGGCCCGATGGGGGTGCCGTTCATGGCGAAGAACATCGGGAACCACTTGAAGCCGCCGAAGACGCCGTAGGTGTTCTCCTGCGACGCGGTCTGCATCACCGTCGCCATCGCGAGCGCGGGCGCGAGGAAGGTCAGGTACGGCACGCCGTCGACGCCCGCGGCGCCCTGGTTGGCGTCGACCAGCAGCCCGAGGCCCACGCCGAGCCCCAGCAGGAACAGGAACGGCGAGCCGACGCCGATCGCGACCCACGACGCGACGTACGAGCGCATCGACCGGATGCGGTGCTCGGCGACGAACCACCAGCCCCACGACCGCGAGGAGCGCGCGACGGCGGCGTGGTCGACGCCGCCCACGTCGACGAGCCCGCGGCGCTGCACCGTGCCGCTCATTCGATCAGCGACCTTCCCGTCAGCCGCAGGAAGACGTCCTCCAGGCTCGAGCGCCGCACGAGGCTCGTGATCGGCTGCAGGCCGCGCTCGTGCACCGCCGACATCGCCGCCTCGCCGTCGTCGTCGTAGACGAGCACGCGGTCGGGCAGCACCTCGATGCGCGAGCCGATGCCCTCGATCACGGTCGCGGCCTCGGCGTTGCGGCTCGAGCCGAACCGCACCTCGAGCACCTCGCGGGTGGAGTACTGCCGGATGAGCGCGGCGGGGCTGCCCTCGGCGACGATGGTGCCCTTGTCGACCACCACGAGCCGGTCGCAGAGCTGCTCGGCCTCATCCATGTAGTGCGTGGTGAGCACGAGCGTCGTGCCCTCCTCCTTCAGCCGGAAGAGGCGGTCCCACAGCACGTGCCGCGCCTGCGGGTCGAGGCCCGTGGTCGGCTCGTCGAGCAGCATCGCCTTGGGGCTGTTGATGAGTCCGCGCGCGATCGTGAGCCGGCGCTTCATGCCGCCCGAGAGCCCGTCGACGCGGGCCTTGCGCTTCTCGGTGAGCTGCGCGAACTCGAGCAGCTCCTCGGCCCGGCGCTTCACGTACGGCAGCGGCAGGCCGAAGTAGCGGCCGTAGACGATGAGGTTGTCGATGACCCGCAGCTCCTCGTCGAGCTGGTCGGCTTGCGGCACGATGCCGAGCTGGGCGCGGATCTCGGGCCCGTGGCTCTCGGGGTCGAAGCCGAGCACGCGGAGCTCGCCCGACGTGCGCGTCGACGTCGCCGCGATCATGCGCATCGTGGTCGACTTGCCCGCGCCGTTGGGGCCGAGGAACCCGAACGCCTCCCCCGGCTCGATCGCGAAGTCGATCCCGTCGACCGCCGTGAAGTCGCCGTACTGCTTCGTCAGGCCCTTGGCCTCGATCACCGGTGCTGGCACGGTTCCCGATGCTAGGCCCTGCCGCCGACATCGGCGCCCCTGGGAAGCGGGAGAATGGATGCGATGAGCGAGCGACGAGGGATCTTCGGCCGACGGCGGGGCGACGACGGGCCGCGGGCGAGCGTCCGCGAGCTGCTGCCCTACCTCTTCCCCAAGAAGGGGCTGCTCGCCGGCGCCATCGTGCTGTCGGTGCTGGGCGCCGCCTTCTCGCTCGCCCAGCCCGCCCTCGCGCAGGAGCTCATCGCCCGCGTCGAGCGGTCGGAGCCGCTCGCGTGGCTGCCGCTCCTGCTGCTCGTGATCGTCGTGGTGGGCGCGGTGCTCGACGGCTTCCAGCACTTCCTGCTGCAGGTGCTCGGCGAGCACGTCGTGCTGCGCACGCGCCGCACGCTCGTCGGCTCGCTCCTGCGGCTGCCGATCGCCGAGTTCGACGCCCGCCGCGTCGGCGACCTCGTCAGCCGGGTGGGCAGCGACACGACGCTGCTGCGCGCCGTGCTCACCCAGGGGCTCGTCGAGTCGATCGGCGGCCTGCTGACGCTCGTGGGCGCGGTGATCGCGATGCTCGTCATCGATCCGCTGCTGCTGGGCCTGACCGTGCTCGTGCTGGGCGTCGCGATCGCCGCGATGCTCGCGGTGATGCCGCTGCTCACGCGCGCCTCCGGCCGCGCGCAGGAGCAGGTCGGGCACCTCACGAGCGCGCTCGAGCGCGCCATCTCGGCCGTGCGCACGGTGCGCGCCGCGGGCGCGACCGAGCGCGAGGCACGGGGGATCGGCGACCGCGCCGGCGACGCGTTCGCGGCCGGTGTCGGCGTCGCGCGCATCTCGGCGCTCGTCGTGCCGATCTTCGGCGTCGCGATGCAGCTCGCGTTCCTGGTGGTGCTCGGCGTCGGCGGCCTGCGGGTCGCCACGGGCGAGATCGGCATCGCGCAGCTGGTCGGCTTCCTGCTGTTCCTGTTCCTCATGATCATGCCGCTCGGCCAGCTCGCCGGGGCGATCTCGGCGGTGAGCGTCGCGCTCGGCGCGCTGGGGCGCATCCAGGAGATCGTGCGCCTCCCCTCGGAGACGGATGCGGATGCGCGCGTCGCGCTCGAGCCGCGGCCGGGAGCGCCGATGGTCGCCTTCGAGGACGTCGCCTTCGCGTACCCGTCCTCCCCCGACCGGCCGGTGCTCGAGGGGGTGTCGTTCGCCGTGCCGGCGGGCACCCGCACGGCGATCGTCGGCCCGTCGGGCGCGGGCAAGTCGACGGCGTTCGCGCTCGTCGAGCGCTTCTACGACGCGGACGCCGGCCGCGTGCTCGTCGGCGGCGAGGACGTCCGCGACGTGGACCGCGCATCCCTGCGCTCCCGGATCGGCTACGTCGAGCAGGACGCGCCCGTGCTCGCCGGGTCGCTGCGCGACAACCTGCTGCTCGGCGCGCCCGACGCGACGGACGAGCAGCTGCTCGCCGCGCTCGAGTCGGTGAACCTGGGCGAGCTCGTGCGTCGCGCAGGCGACGGGCTGGGCGCCGAGGTCGGCGAGGGCGGCGTGCTGCTCTCGGGCGGCGAGCGGCAGCGGCTCGCGATCGCGCGGGCGCTGCTCGCCGCAACGCCGATCCTGCTGCTCGACGAGTCGACCGCCAACCTCGACGCGCGCAACGAGGCCTCGCTCAAGCTCGCGCTCGACGTCGCGAGCGAGGGCCGCACCACGCTCGTGATCGCACATCGGCTCGCGACCGTCGTCGACGCAGACCAGATCGTCGTCCTCGAGGCCGGCCGCGTGCTCGCGACGGGCACGCACGCCGAGCTGCTCGAGAGCTCGCCGCTCTACCGCGAGCTCGCGGCCCACCAGCTGCTCGCCCCGGCGGCGTGACGGAGGCACCATGACCGCCAGGAGCTCCCTGCTCTCGACCGACCTGCCGCTCGCCGCCGCACCCATGGCGGGCGGCCCGACCTCGGTGGCGCTCGCCACCGCCGCGGCGGCGGCCGGCGCCTTCCCGTTCCTCGCCGCCGGCTACAAGGCGCCGGAGGCGATGGCGGGCGAGATCGAGCAGCTCCGCGCGCTCGACGCGCCGTTCGGGGTCAACCTCTTCGTGCCCGCGAGCGCCGCGGTGGACCGGGCGGCGATCGCGGCGTACGCCGAGCGCCTGCAGCCGGAGGCGGACGCCTACGGCCTGCGACTCGACCCCGAGCCCGTCGAGGACGACGACGCCTGGGAGGCCAAGCTCGACCACCTGCTCGCGCACCCCGTGCCGGTCGTCTCGCTCACGTTCGGCCTGCCGCCGCGGTCCGAGATCGCGGCCCTGCAGCAGCGCGGCACGCGCGTGCTCGCCAGCGTCACGACGCCGGAGGAGGCCGGCCGCGCCGCCGCAGCAGGCGTCGACGGACTCGTGGTGCAGGGCCCCGACGCCGGCGGGCACTCCGCGACCCACGACCCGCTGCGCGCGATCGAGCCGGCCTCGACGGCATCGGTCGTGCGCGGGGTGCTGCGCTCGGTCGACCTGCCGGTGATCGCCGCGGGCGGCGTCGACGGGCCCGCCGCGGTGCGCGCGCTGCTCGACGCCGGCGCGGAGGCGGTCGCCGTGGGGACGCTCCTGCTGCGCACCGACGAGGCCGGCACCTCGCCGACGCACCGCGCCGCGCTGCGGGATCCGCGCTGGACCGAGACCGTGCTGACCCGGGCGTTCACCGGTCGACCGGCGCGCGCGCTGCGCAACGGCTTCATCGACCGGCACGACGCCGCGGCGCCGACCGCCTACCCCGCCCTGCACCACCTCACCCGCGAGCTCCGCCAGGCGGCGGGCCGAGCGGGCGATGCCGACCGGCTGCACCTGTGGGCCGGCACCGGCTGGCGCAGCGCGACCGAGGGCCCCGCAGGCGAGGTGCTCGCGCAGCTCGCCTCGCGGGTGTGAGGCGGCGCGGCCGGACCGATCAGGCGAAGGGGTTGGGCATGAGCGTGTACTTCGTCTCGAGGTACTCGTGGATGCCCTCGGCGCCGCCCTCGCGGCCGAGGCCCGACTGCTTCACGCCGCCGAACGGGCCCGCCGCGTTGGAGACGACGCCGACGTTCAGGCCCATCATGCCCGTGTCGATGCGGTCGATCATGCGCTGGCCGCGCTTGGTGTCCTCGGTGAAGACGTAGCCCACGAGGCCGTACTCGGTGGCGTTCGCGAGCCGCACCGCGTCGTCCTCTGTCGCGAAGCGCTGGATCGCCACCACCGGCCCGAAGATCTCCTCGATCGACACCGCCATCGACGCATCCACGCCGTCGAGCACGGTCGGCTCGAAGAACGAGCCGGGCCCGTCGATCGCCTTGCCGCCGGTGACGAGCGTCGCGCCGTCGGCCACCGCCGACTCGACGAGCCGCACGGCGTTGTCGACCGCCTTGTCCTCGACGAGCGGGCCGATCTGCACGCCCTCCTCGGTGCCGCGGCCGATCTTCATCGCCTTCACCGCGTCGCCGACGCGACGTGCGAACTCGTCGGCGATCGACTCGTGCACGATGAAGCGGTTCGCGGCCGTGCAGGCCTGCCCGATGTTGCGGAACTTCGCCAGCAGCGCGCCCTCGACCGCCTTGTCGAGGTCGGCGTCGTCGAACACCACGAACGGCGCGTTGCCGCCGAGCTCCATGGACGCCTTCAAGACGTTGTCGGCCGCCTGCTTCAGCAGCTGCACGCCCACGGGCGTCGAGCCCGTGAACGACACCTTCCGCAGCCGCGGGTCGGCCAGCAGCCGCTCCGAGAGCGCGCCGGTCGACTTCGTCGTGATGACGTTCACGACGCCCTTCGGCAGGCCGGCCTCCTCGAGCAGCCCCACGAGCGCCAGCGTCGTCAGCGGCGTCAGCGTCGCCGGCTTCACGACCGCGGTGCAGCCCGCGGCGAGCGCGGGAGCGATCTTGCGGGTCGCCATCGCGAGCGGGAAGTTCCAGGGCGTGATCAGGAAGCAGGGGCCGACCGGCCGGTGGGTCACGATCATCTGGCCCGTGCCCTCGGGCGTCATCATGTAGCGGCCGTCGATGCGCACCGCCTCCTCCGAGAACCAGCGCAGGAACTCGCCGCCGTAGGCGACCTCGCCGCGGGCCTCGGCCAGCGGCTTGCCCATCTCGAGCGTCATGAGCAGCGCGAACTCCTCCTTGCGCTCCTGGAGCAGGTCGAACGCCTTCCGCAGGATCTCGCCGCGCACGCGAGCGGGCGTGCGCGCCCACTCCTCCTGCGCCGCGACCGCCGCGTCGAGCGCTCGCACGCCGTCCTCGACCGAGCCGTTCGCGATCTGCTTGATGACCTCGCCGGTCGCCGGGTCGCGCACGTCGATCGTGCCCTGCTCGCCGTCGATCCACTCGCCGCCGATGAACAGCCGGCCGTGGACGGCCTCGAGGACCTGGCTCTCGGTGGTCGCGCTCATGAGGACTCCTTCGCGGGATGATTGCGGTTGATCGTATACGATCGTCGCCCGGTCGCGCGAGCGGCGACGAGCTCCTCCAAGCCTACGACTCGGCGCCCTCCCGCCCCAGCCTCGACGGCCACCACGTCCTCGGGCCGATCTCGAGCGCGAGCGCCGGCACCAGCAGCGAGCGCACGATGGTCGTGTCGATCAGCACGCCGAGCGCGACGATGATGGCGAGCTGCAGCAGGAACAGCACCGGGATCACGCCGAGCGCCGCGAAGGTCGCCGCGAGCACCACGCCGGCGGAGGTGATGACGCCGCCGGTGACGCGCAGACCGCGCAGCACGCCCTCCCGGTGCCCGAGCCTGCCGACCTCCTCGCGCACGCGGGTCATGAGGAAGATGTTGTAGTCGACACCCAGCGCGACGAGGAACACGAAGGCGAACAGCGGCACCGAGGGGTCCATCGCGGGCACGCCGAGCGCCGTGAGGATGACGGCGCCGACGCCGAGCGCCGTCCCGTACGACAGCACCGTGGTCGCGATGAGCAGCACCGCCGACACGATCGAGCGCAGCAGCGCCATCAGGATCAGCAGGATCACCGCGAGCACGACCGGGATGATGAGCGCGCGGTCGCGCTGGGATGCGTCGTTCGTGTCGATCGCGGTCGCGGTCGGCCCGCCGACGATCGCGTCGGGCGTCACGGCGGCCACGCGCTCGCGCAGCTCCCGCACGGTCTCCTGCGCGGCGTCCGAGTCGGGGGCGTCGACGAGCGTCGCCTGGATGAGCACCTGCCCCTCGACCACGGTCGGGGTGGCCGCGGCGAACGGTGAGGCCGGGTCCACGGGCAGCGGGATCGAGCCGGCGGGCGAGTCCTCGCTCGCGACCGCGACGCCGTCGACGCCGTCGACCTCCGCCGCGGCCTCGGCCACCGCATCCAGCTCCCGCTCCGGTGCGAGGATCTGCGTGGGCGAGCCCGAGCCGCCCGGGTAGTGCGCCGAGAGCAGCTCCTGCCCGTCGCGCGCCTGCGACTCCCCCACCACGAACTCGCTCGAGGGCACGTCGTTCGCCTGCAGCTGCACGAGCCCGACCGCGCCGACGCCGAGCACGAGCGCCGAGGCGATCCACACGGCGCGGGCGCGACGGTCGACGAGCTGCGCGACCGCGTTCCACAGGCCCTTGCCCTCGGGCTTCGTGCGCGGCCGCTCGGGCGTCGGCGCGAACGGCCAGAAGGCGACCCGGCCGAACGCCAGCAGCAGGGCGGGCAGCAGCGTGAGGCCGGCGAGGATCGCCGCCGCGATGCCGATGGCGGCGACTGGGCCGAGCTGCTGGTTGGAGACGAGGTCGCTCAGCAGCAGGCACAGCAGGCCCGCGATCACCGTGCCGCCCGAGGCGATGATGGGCTCGAACGAGCCGCGGAGCGCCTGCAGCGTCGCGCGCCAGCGTGAGCGCTCCTGCCCGAGCGCCTCGCGGTAGCGCGCGGTGTAGAGGAGGCCGTAGTCGGTCGCCGCGCCGACGACGAGGATGAAGAGGATGCCCTGGGTCTGGCCGCTGAGCGTGAGGACGCCGGCCTGCGCCAGCAGGAACACCACGAGGATGGCCAGGCACAGCGCGGCGACCGAGGTCAGCAGCACCAGGATCGGCAGCAGCGGCGACCGGTAGACCACGATGAGGATGACGAGCACGGCGCCGAGCGCGACGAGCAGCAGGATGCCGTCGATGCCGGCGAAGGCGGCCGAGATGTCGGCGCTGAAGCCTGCGGGGCCGGTCACCGCTGCGGTGGCGCCGGCGGGCAGCTCGGCCTCCTCGAGCGCCAGGCGCACGGCCTCGACCGTCTCGGTGAGCTCCTCGGTCGAGCCCGAGCCGTCGAGCAGCGCCACGACCTGCGCGGCCTGGCCATCGTCGCTCGGGATGACCGGCGACACCTCGACGAGGCCCTCGAGCTCGGCGATCTCCTGCCGCAGCTGCTCGACCTGCGCGAGGTCGCCCTCGTCGAGCTCGCCCTCGATCGCGAGCACCACGATCGCGGGCACCTCGTCGGCGCCGAGGAACTCCGGCAGCAGCGACTGCACCTCGGTCGAGTCGGCGCTGGCCGGCAGGAAGCTCGTCTGGTCGTTCGACACGACCGACGAGAGCCGGCCGAAGGTCGGGCCGCCGAGCCCGAGCGCGACGAGCCAGCCGAGGATCAGGACGGCGGGGATGAGCACCCGCAGCCAGGTGGGCACGCGGCGGGTGGACGAGGTGCGGGAGGAGGTAGCCACTTAGCCAGCCTATCTGTTAGCTCGGCTATGTAAACACCGCGTCGCTCGGATGCGCAATGCAGACAGGCTACATGTAGTTCGGCTACACCTTGGTCACGGCAGGCCGACGACCTCCACGCCCGCGTCCCGCAGCTCGTCGAGCGCCGCCGCGCGCGTCACGGGCGACACCGCAGAGGTCAGGCCGTCGATGACCCGCACGGAGAGCCCGGCGAGCGCCGCGTCGAGCGCCGAGGCCTTCACGCAGTAGTCGGTCGCGATGCCGACGACGTCGAGCCGATCGACGCCCTGCTCCTCCAGCACCTCGCCGAGCGTCTCGCCGTCGTCGGTCGTGCCCTCGAACGCGGAGTACGCGGGCTCGCCCTGCCCCTTCTTGATGTGCACGTCGATCGCGAGCGCGTCGAGCGCGGGGTGGTACTCGGCGCCCTCGGTGCCGGCGACGCAGTGCACCGGCCAGGAGTCGACGAAGTCGGGCTCCCCTGCCGCGAAGTGCCCGCCGTTGTCGCTGTCGGGGTCGTGCCAGTCGCGGCTCGCGGCCACGAGCGCGTACTCGTGCTTGCGCAGATGCTCGGTGATCGCGGCGGCGACCGCCGCCCCACCCGTCGTGCCGAGCGCGCCGCCCTCGGTGAAGTCGTTCTGCACGTCGACGATGAGGAGTGCTGTGGTCATTCGCCCAGCGTAGGACTCGGATGCGTCGCCCGAGTTGCGGAGGCGATACCCCGGTGGGTATCGTGGGTCGCAACCACATACCCCCAGGGGTATTGCCGATCGCCTCGAGGAGACATCATGTGCCGATCCGTCCGCTGCCGAACCTGCGGCAAGACCACCTGGGCCGGCTGCGGCCAGCACGTCGCCGAGGTGCGCCGCGGCGTGCCCGCCTCGCAGTGGTGCGGAGGCCACCAGGACGAGCCGAAGCGCGGCTTCTTCGCGTCGCTGTTCGGCCGCTGACCGACAGGGCATAGCGGGCGCCGAGGGCGCGGCCGTATCGTGAGGCGCCAGAGCGTCGTGCGGTGCGGCCGCACCGGTCGGCGCAGGATCGGCGAGCAGGTGCACGCATGACGACGGGACCGGGGTCGACCCGCCTCTGGCGAGCCCTCCGCCGGGCGCTGCCGTCGCGCGGCGTGCCGGTCTGGGCGTGGCGCGCCATGATGCGCGCGGTCGCGGGCCGCGAGCTGCGCACGTTCAACGCAGACCCGATCGCCGACGTCCGCTACGACCTCGACATCGACTACGTCGGGGACGGCGACGCCGCGCACCGCCTCGACGTGCTGTCGCCCGCGGGGCACGCCGATCGAGCGGGCGCCGGGGCGGCGCCGCTGCCGGTCTACGTCTACTTCCACGGCGGTGGGTGGACCTCCGGCGACAAGGCCGCGCTCACGAAGTACTGCGCGAGCCAGAGCGTCGGCGGGATGGTGGTCGTCAACGCCAACTACCGCCGCGCGACGCGCGCCCACATGGGGCACATCCTGCAGGACGCGGCAGCCGTGATGGCGTGGGTCACCGAGCACATCGCGTCCTACGGGGGGCGACCCCGAGTCGGTGGTGCTCGGCGGCGACTCCGCGGGCGGGCAGATCGCCGCGCTGCTCACCGCCGCCTCCTTCCACCCCGAGCTGCAGCACCACCACGCGCTGGCCTCCGTCCCCGACCGGCGCATCGTGAAGGGGCTCGTGCAGCACTGCAGCGTGGTCGACTTCTCCGTCGTCTTCGAGCGGGGCTCCGCGCTCAGCCTCGACTTCATCCGCATGCTCGTGCCCCGTCACCGGCACGTCCGGGGCGCGACGGCGTCGGCGGCGGCGCGCTGGCTGCGCGGCGAGGCCCGGTTCCTCTCGCCGATCGAGTGGCTCGCGCCGGAGTTCCCGCCCGTGCTCGTGACCACCTCCGAGCGCGACTACTTCTACCGCGCCAACATGAACTTCCTCCAGCGGCTCCGCGCGCACCGCATCCCGGTCGAGGCGCTCGTGTACGACCGGTCGGCGCGCAGGGCGGTGCACACGTGGCAGCAGAACGCCGCGCACGCCGAGTCGCAGGAGGTGTACCGCCGGCTGCACCGGTTCGTGCAGAGGGTGACGGGCGCAGCCCCGGAGGGCCTCCGCGCATGACCGCGACGCGCGGCGGCCCGGGTCCCGCTCCGGAGGGCGGCGGGCCGCTGGAGCGCTGGCACACCGGCGCCGGCGCCCGCGTCGTCGACGTCGTCGACTGGACCGCGACGCCCCGCGGCGCATCCCGCTCGTGGTTCGACGCCCCGAGCGGACGGCTGGCGACCCTCAGCATGGGGCCCGAGGAGGGCGAGTCGGTGCTGCTCGCGCCGGGCCTGACCGGCTCGAAGGAGGACTTCTCGCTCGTCCTGCCGGGCCTGGCGCATGCCGGGCTGCGCGCGCTCAGCTACGACCTCGCGGGCCAGTACGAGTCGGCCGCGGCGGGCCCGGAGCGCCTCGTGCCGCCGCGCGCCCGCTACGACTACGACCTGTTCGTCGACGACCTCATCGCGCTGCTCGAGTCCCGCGGCGGCCCGTCGCACGTGCTCGGGTACTCGTTCGCCGGCATCGTCGCGCAGCTCGCGCTCGTGCGACGGCCCGAGCTGTTCTCGAGCCTGACGCTCATGAGCTGCCCACCCCGGCCCGGCCCGGGCTTCCGCGACGTCCCCGTGGTGGGGCGGTTCAGCGTCGTCGCGAGCAGCCGCGTCAACGCGGCGATCGTGGTGTGGGCGCTGCGCCGCAACGTCGCCCGGGTCCCGCGCTCGCGCATCCGCTTCGTGCGGCAGCGCTTCGGCCTGACGCGGCGCCGATCGGTCACCGACGCCTTCGAGCTCATGCAGCACACGCCGGACGTGCGCGGGATCCTCGCCACCGCGCGCCTGCCGAAGCTCGTCGCGGTGGGCGAGCACGACATCTGGCCGCTCGAGCTGCATCGCCGCTTCGCCGCCGAGATCGGCGCGCGCCTCTCGGTGTACCCGGGCGGGCACAGCCCGTGCGAGACCTCGCCGCTCGAGCTGACCGAGGATCTGCTGCAGCTCATCCGCGGAGCCTGACGTGCGCATCTCCGTCGTGATCCCCGTGCGCGACGACGCGATCGCGCTCGAGGGCTGCCTCGCCGCGCTCGCGCGCCAGTCGCGCGCGCCCGACGAGATCCTGGTCGTCGACAGCGGCAGCATCGACGGCAGCGCCGAGGTCGCCGCGCGCCACGGCGCGCGCGCGCTCGCGGTGCGCGCGCCCGGCATCCCCGGGGCGACCGCCGCCGCGCTCGACGCGGCCGTCGGCGACGTGCTCGCGCGGCTCGACGCCGACACCGTGCCGCCGCCGCAGTGGGTCGGGCGCATCGAGGCGGCGTTCGCCGCCGACCCGCAGCTCGACGCGATCAGCGGGGCCGCGACCTTCTACGGCGGCACGTGGCTCGTGCGGTACCTCGGCCGCAAGAGCCTCACGGTGGGCTACTTCCGGCTGATCGCCGCGCTGCTCGGGCACGCGCCGCTGTACGGCTCGAACTTCGCGATGCGCGCCGACCTCTGGAGGCGGATGCGACTGGCCGTGCACCGCGACCGCGCCGACGTGCACGACGACGTCGACCTGTCGCTGCACCTGCCGCCCGGCAGCGCGGTGCGCTACGACCCGCAGCTCACCGTCGGCGTCTCCGCCCGATCCTTCACCCGCCCCCGCGGCACGCGCGGCCAGATCGGGATGACGGCTCGCACGCTGCTGGTCACGAGCCGCGAGACGGGCCTCATGCGCCTGCGCCTCGCGTGGTTCCTCGCGGCGCTGCCCACGGGCGCTGCCGCGCGCGGCCCGCTCGGCCGGCTGGAGCGGCGGACGGCGGCGGCGTCGAGACGCGGCTGGCGGCGGCTGCTGCGCCGGTTCCCCCGCCGCTGATGGACCGCGGGCCCGGGACGATGCCGGGGAGGAAGTGCTGGTGCCGCCTGGGAGAATCGAACTCCCGACCTATTCATTACGAGTGAATCGCTCTGCCGACTGAGCTAAGGCGGCGTGCCGAGGCACGATCATCGAGCATAGCGCATGGCCGGCCTGCGCCACGACCGGCGGGACGGCATCCGCCCTTGACGACCGAGGGCGCCGCGCACCAGGCTCGAGCCATGACGGCGACCGCCTGGCAGCGACGGGGCGGCGAGCCCTCCCCCGACGACCTCGACCGCGTCGACGCCTGGTGGCGCGCGGCGAACTACCTGAGCATCGGGCAGATCTACCTGCTCGAGAACCCGCTGCTGCGGCAGCAGCTCGCGCGCGAGCACATCAAGCCGCGGCTGCTCGGCCACTGGGGAACCACCCCGGGACTCACGTTCCTGCAGGCGCACCTGAACCGCGCCATCCGCGAGCGCAAGCAGCGCACCCTCTTCGTCACCGGGCCCGGCCACGGCGGGCCCGCGGTCGTCGCGGGCGCCTGGCTCGACGGCGTCTACGCCGAGCGCTACCCCGAGGTCGGGCTCGACGAGCGCGGCATGCAGCGGCTCTTCCGGCAGTTCTCGTTCCCGGGCGGCATCCCGAGCCACGCCGCACCCGAGACGCCCGGCTCCATCCACGAGGGCGGCGAGCTCGGCTACTCCCTCGCGCACGCCTACGGCGCCGCGTTCGACGACCCCGACCTGCTGGTCGCCTGCGTCATCGGCGACGGCGAGGCCGAGACCGGTCCGCTCGCGACCGCCTGGCACGGCAACAAGCTGCTCAACCCCGCAGCCGACGGCGCCGTGCTGCCGATCCTGCACCTGAACGGGTGGAAGATCGCCGGCCCGACCCTCCTCGCGCGCATCCCCGAGCACGAGCTCGTCTCGCTCATGCGCGGCTACGGCCACGAGCCGCTCGTCGTCACCGTCGGCTTCGACGACGAGCCGACGCGGGAGGTGCACGCGCGCTTCGCCGCGGTGCTCGACGACGCCCTCGACCGCATCGCGGCGATCAAGGCCGACGCCGCCGCGGGCACGCTCACCGAGCGGCCCGCGTGGCCGATGATCGTGCTGCGCAGCCCCAAGGGCTGGACCTGCCCGGACGAGGTCGACGGCGAGCGCATCGAGGGCACCTGGCGCGCCCACCAGGTGCCGCTGTCGGGCGTGCGCGACGACGACGGCCACCGCCGCATCCTCGAGGAGTGGATGCGCTCGTACCGACCCGAGGAGCTCTTCGACGAGCGCGGCGCGCCGGCCGCCGCCGTGCGGGCCAACGTGCCGGAGGGCGACCTGCGGATGGCCGCGGAGCCGGCCTCGAACGGCGGCGTGCTGCGGCAGCCGCTGCGCCTCGCGGCGATCGGCGGGCACGCGATCGACGTCGCACCCGACGCGCGCGGCGCCGTCGAGGCGCAGGCGACGGCGGTGCTCGGCGAGTGGCTCGCCGAGGTCATCCGCGACAACCCCCGCACGTTCCGCATCTTCGGGCCCGACGAGACCGCATCCAACCGCCTCGCCCCCGCCGTCTACGCCGCCACCGAGCGCCAGTGGAACGCGCGCATCGAGCCCGGCGACGAGCACCTCGCCCCCACCGGTCGCGTGATCGAGGTGCTCAGCGAGCACCAGTGCCAGGGCTGGCTCGAGGGCTACCTGCTCACGGGCCGGCACGGGCTGTTCAACACCTACGAGGCGTTCGCGCACATCGTCGACTCGATGCTCGGCCAGCACGCGAAGTGGCTCGAGTCGGCGATGCACGTGCCGTGGCGCGAGCCGATCGCGAGCCTCAACTACCTGCTCTCGAGCCACGTCTGGCGGCAGGACCACAACGGCTTCAGCCACCAGGACCCGGGCTTCATCGACGTCGCGCTCAACAAGAGCCCAGAGGTCGTGCGCGTGCACCTGCCGTTCGACGCCAACACGCTGCTCGTGACCGCCGACCACTGCCTGCGCTCGACGGGCCGCATCAACGTCGTCGTGGCCGGCAAGCAGCCGGCGCCTCAGTGGCTGAGCATGGCCGAGGCCGAGGAGCACTGCCGTCGCGGGCTCGGCGTGCTGCCGTGGGCGGGCACCGAGCGGGAGGGGGCGCGCCCGGATGCGGTGCTGGCGGCGGCCGGGGACGTCCCGACGCTCGAGGCGCTCGCCGCGGCCGCCATCCTCCGCGAGCGCGTGCCGGAGCTGTCGCTGCGCGTCGTCAACGTCGTCGACCTCGGCAGGCTGCAGCCGCCGGACGTGCACCCGCACGGACTGCCGGACGACGAGTACGACCGCATCTTCCCGCCCGAGGCGCCGACCGTCTTCGCCTACCACGGCTATCCGTGGCTCATCCACCGCCTCGCGTACCGCCGGGGCCACCACCCGCACCTGCACGTGCACGGCTTCCTCGAGCGCGGCACGACGACGACGCCGTTCGACATGGTGATGATGAACGAGCTCGACCGCTACCGGCTGGCGATCGACGTGCTGCAGCGCGTGCCGGGGCTCGCCGAGGCGCACGCCGGGCTGCTCGACGAGCTCGTCGATGCGCGCGCGAGGGCCCGCGCCCACACCCGCGAGCACGGGGTCGACGTGCCGGAGGTCGCCGACTGGCGCTGGCCGGCGTCGTCGCTCAGCGGTTGAGCGCCGGGCCGCCTCAGCAGTCGATCTGCCCGGCGGGCGCGACGCCGTCGAGGAAGTACTCGTTCACCGGCCGGTCGACGCAGTCGTTGCCGCCGAAGTACTGCCCGTGGCCCTCCGCGTCGACCGAGATGAGCACGCCCGACTCGAGCATCGCCGCGAGGTCGACCGACTGCTGGTACGGCGTCGCCGGGTCGTTGATGCCGCCGATCACGATGATCGGCTCGGCGCCCGGCGCGGTGATCTCGTGCGGCTCGCGCGTCGCCTCGAAGGGCCACGCGGCGCAGCTGCCGAGCCCCACGAAGTCGGGCCCGAGCGTCGGCGCCGCGGCCATGATCTGCTCGGCGTTCGCGCGCACCTCGTCGAAGTCGGTGACCGGCGGGTAGTCGAGGCAGTTGACCGCGATGAGCGTCTCGAGCGAGTTGTCCTCGAACGAGCCGTCCGGGCGCACGCCGTAGTACGCGTCGGCCTGCGCGAACGCGGTCTCGCCGCGGCCCGCCGCGACGTCGGCGATCACCTGGCGCAGCGTCTCCCACTGCGCGTCGCTGTAGAGGTTGGCGGCGATCGCGGTGAAGAACGCGCCGGAGCCGAGCTGGCGGCCGTCGGCGACCTCGATCGGGTCGGCGTCGATCGCGTCGAGCAGGGCGCGCGTCTGCTGCAGCGCATCCTCCTTCGACCCCTGGAAGGGGCAGTCGCGCTGCTGCAGGCAGTCGGCGACGAAGTTGCCGTACGCGAGCTCGAAGCCGGCCGCCTGGTAGAGCGTGCCCTCGAAGTCGGTCGAGTCGGGCGCGACCGCCGCGTCGAGCACCATGCGGCCGACGTTCTCGGGGAACAGGTCGGCGTAGGTCGAGCCGATGAGCGTGCCGTACGAGACGCCGAGGTAGTTGAGCCGCTCCTCGCCCAGCAGCGCCCGGAGCAGGTCGAGGTCGCTCGCGACCTGCTCGGTGCCGATGTGCTGCAGGTAGTCGCCGGTGTGCTCGAGGCATGCGTCGCCCAGCCACTGCGCCGACTCGAGCTGCTGCTCGAGGTCCTCATCGCTGAGCGGCTCGGGCGCGGGGCCCGGCGGGATCTCCCACAGCCAGTCGTAGAGCTCCTGCGGGTCGTCGTAGCAGGAGATGGGCGTCGAGCCGCCGACCCCGCGGGGGTCGAAGCCGACGAGGTCGTAGTGCTCGCGCACATCCGGGTGCAGCAGGTAGTCGGCGTAGCTCTGCACGTACTCCACGCCGGATGCGCCGGGGCCGCCGGGGTTGTAGAGGATCGCGCCGCGGCGCTCACCGGTCGCGGGCGCCACCGTGACGGCGAGCTCGATCGACTCCTCGCCCGCGCTGAACCAGTCCATCGGGGCGGTGACGGTGCCGCACCAGTTGGCGCCGCAGTCCTGCCAGTCGACGTCCTGCCCGAAGTAGGGCTCGAGCTCGGGCGCGACCGCCTCGCCCGTGGGGCTCCACAGCGGCTCGTCGCTCGCGCCGGGCGTGCCGGAGGTGCTCGGGCTGCCGGGCAGCGGCGGCGGCAGGATGACGCAGCCCGTGAGGGCGAGCCCGGTGGCGGCGACGACGGCCAGTGCGGTGAGGCCGCGGCGGCGGAGGCGATGCATGCCCCCACGGTATTGCCCGAGCGTGTGGCCGGGGCCTGTCAGCGGCGCTGCGCCGCCCGCGCGGCGCGCACGAGCATCGCCTCGAGCGCCAGCAGCGGCGGCACGTTGGCCTCGATGCGCTCGCGGGCGATGCGGATCTGGTCGAGCACGTCGATCACGGCGGCGCGCTCGAGGTAGTCGGCTGCGGCCTGCACGGTCGGGCGCATCGCCTCGTTGACGAGCTCGCGCCCGACGCCCAGCTGCGTCATGAGGATGTCGCGGTAGAGCGAGAGCAGGTCGACGAGGATGCGGTCGACGCCGTCGCGCATGCCGCGCTTCGCGCGCTGCTTCTGGGCGTCGTCGAGCTCCTTCAGCTGGCGGCGCAGCTGCGGCGGCACGGTGCCGCCCGGCTCGATGCCGAGCTGGCGCAGCGCCTGCGCGCGCTCGGCCTCGTCGCGCTCGGCCGAGAGCGCGTCGGCGTCGGCCGTCGCGATCTCGACGTAGCGGGCCGCGGCGAGCACGGCCGAGGCCGCCGTCGACACCCGCATCGCGATCTGCAGCGTCTCGGCCCGGCGGGCCCGCGCCTCGTCGCTCGTCGCGAGCCGACGCGCCATGCCGATGTGGCTCTGCGCCTCGCGAGCCGCGCGCTCGGCGACCGCGGGGTCGACCCCGTCGCGCTCGACGAGCAGGCGGGCGACGTCGGCCGGGTCGGGCACCTGCAGCGTGAGGGTGCGCACGCGCGAGCGGATCGTCGGCAGCAGGTCTGCCTCGCTGGGCGCGCAGAGGATCCAGACGGTCTCGGGCGGCGGCTCCTCCAGTGCCTTGAGCAGCGCGTTGGAGGTGCGCTCGGCCATCCGGTCGGCGTCCTCCACCACCACGACGCGGTAGCGCGCGGTCGAGGGTGCGAGCGATGCGCGCTGCACGACGGCGCGGGCCTGCGCGATGGTGATGAGCACGCCCTCGGTCGAGAGCGTCACGAGGTCGGGATGGGTGCGCGCCTCGACGAGGGTCGCCACCTCCGGCTCGATGCCGGTCGGCGCAGACAGCAGCGCCGCGGCGAAGGCGTAGGCGAGGTTGGAGCGGCCCGATCCGGGCGGGCCCGTGAGCAGCCACGCGTGGGTCATCGCGCCGTGGGCGTCGCCCGGCTGCTCGGCCGCGGCGCGACGCAGCTGCTCGACCGCATCCGCCTGGCCGACGATCTCGCTCCAGCCGCCCGTCATCCGCTCCCCCTCAGTGGTGCGCGTCGAGCATCGCACGCACGAACGACACGACGCTCGCGTGCACCTCGTCGGGGGTGCCGGATGCGTCGACGACGGCGAAGCGGTCGGGCTCGGCCGCGGCGAGCCCCAGGTAGGCCTCGCGCACGCGCCGCGCGAAGTCGAGCCCCGTCTCCTCGAGCCGGTCGTACGGCGCGTGCTCGCGCGCGGCCATCCGCTCGCGCCCCGCCTCGGGCTCGATGTCGAGCAGGATCGTGAGATCCGGCAGCAGCCCATCGACGGCCCACAGCGACAGGTCGCGCACCTGCTGGCCGTCGAGCTCGCGGCCGGCGCCCTGGTAGGCGACGGAGGAGTCGAGGTAGCGGTCCTGCACGACGACGTCGCCGCGCTCGAGCGCAGGCCGCACGAGCGTCGCGACGTGCTGCGCGCGGTCGGCGGCGTACAGCAGCGCCTCGGCGCGCGGCGCGACGTGCCCCTCGGTGTGCTGCACGAGCCGGCGGATCTCGACGCCGAGCTCGGTGCCGCCGGGCTCGCGCGTGCGCACGACCGTGCGGCCGCGCTCCTCGAGCCACGCCTGCAGCATCGCCGCCTGCGTCGACTTGCCGGAGCCGTCGCCGCCCTCGAGCGTGATGAAGGCGCCGGTCACTGCTCCGCCGCGGGCTTCTTCGCCGCCGGCTTCTTCGCGGCCGGCTTCTTGGCAGCCGGCTTCTTGGCGGCGGGCTTCTTGGCGGCCGTCTTCCGCACCGGCTTCTTGGTCGGGCCCTTCTCGCGCTTGAGCTGCAGCAGCTCGATCGCGCGCTCGAAGGTGATCGCCTCGACCTCCTCGCCGCGCGGGATGGTCGCGTTCGTCTCGCCGTCGGTCACGTAGGGGCCGAAGCGGCCGTCGCGCACCTTCACCGGCTTGCCCGAGACCGGGTCGGCGTCGAACTCCTTGAGCGCCGACGCGGCGCGCCGGGCGCCGTACTTCGGCTGCGCGAACCGCTCGACCGCCTGCTCGAGCGTGATCGAGAAGATCTGGTCCTCCTCGTCGAGCGAGCGGGTGTCCTCGCCCTTCGACAGGAACGGACCGTAGCGGCCCGGCCGCGCGGTGATCTCGACGCCCGACTCCGGGTCGACGCCCACGACCCGCGGCAGCGAGAGCAGCTTGAGCGCGGTCTCGAGGTCGACCGACTCCGGCTCCATCGCCTTGAAGAGGGATGCGCGGCGCGGCTTGGGCGCGGCCTTCCCCTTCTTCGGGGCGACGGGCTTGCCCTCGTCGTCGAGCTCGACCGGCAGCGCCTCCTCGATGTAGGGCCCGAAGCGGCCGTTCTTCACGACCACGTCGAGGCCCGTCTCCGGGTGCTGCCCGAGCACGCGGTCCTGCACGGGCTCGGCGGCGAAGAGCTCCTCCGCCTTCTCGGGCGTGAGCTGGTCGGGCGTGAGGTCCTCGGGCAGGTTCGCGCGCTTCGTCTCGCCGTCGGGGCCGGTGCCCTCGAGGTAGGGGCCGTACTGGCCCACGCGCAGCGTGACGCCCTCGGCCACCGGGATCGAGTTGACGGCCCGCGCGTCGATGTCGCCGAGGTTCTCGACGGTCGACTTCAGGCCGGGCCGCTCGTCGCTGCCGAAGTAGAAGCGCTGCAGCCACTCCTGCCGGTCGAGCTCGCCGTCGGCGATGCGGTCGAGGTCGGCGAGCATCTCGGCGGTGAAGTCGTAGTCCACGTAGTCGCCGAGGTTGTCCTCGAGCAGCTTGATGGTCGAGAACGCGATCCAGTTCGGCACGAGCGCGCCGCCGCGCTGCGTGACGAAGCCGCGGCGCACGATCGTGTCGATGATCGAGGCGTACGTGGACGGCCGGCCGATCTCGAGCTCCTCGAGCGCTTTCACGAGGCTCGCCTCGGTGTAGCGCGGCGGAGGCGTCGTCACGTGCTCCTTGCGCTCGAGCTCGGCGAGGTCGACGCGGTCGCCGCCCTTGACGTCGGGCAGCGTGCCCTCGGCCTCGGCGTCGTCGGCGTAGCGCGAGGCATCCTTGCCCTCCTCGTACGCCTGCAGGAAGCCGGGCTCGGTGATGACGGTGCCGGATGCGGTGAACTCGGCGACGCCGCGGGCCGTCTTCTCCGAGGCGATGGTGATGGTCGCGGTCTGGCCGGTCGCGTCGATCATCTGGCTCGCGACGGTGCGCTTCCAGATGAGCTCGTACAGCCGGTGCTCGTTGGGCGTCATCGACGCCTTGACCTCGCTCGGGGTGCGGAAGGCCTCGCCGGAGGGGCGGATCGCCTCGTGCGCCTCCTGCGCCGACTTCGACTTGCCGGCGTAGTGGCGAGCGGCCTGCGGCACCGAGCCCGGGCCGTAGAGGCTCGTGGCCTGCGCGCGCGCTGCGGCGATCGCCTGCGACGACAGCGAGGGCGAGTCGGTGCGCATGTAGGTGATGTAGCCCTGCTCGTAGAGCGACTGCGCCACCGACATCGTCTGCTTCGCCGAGAGCTTGAGCTTGCGGCCCGCCTCCTGCTGCAGCGTCGACGTCGTGAACGGCGCCGACGGGCGGCGGCGGTACGGCTTCGACTCGACGCCGGCGACCGCGAAGGCTGTCTGCTCGAGCTCGGTCGCGAGCGACTCGGCCGCCTCCGCGTCGAGGATCGTGCGCACGCCCTTGATCTGGCCCCGGTCGTCGAAGTCGCTGCCGGTCGCGACGCGGGCGCCGTCGAGGCGCACGAGGCGCGCGCCGAAGCGCGACCCCTCGGCCTCGAACTGCGCGGTCAGGCTCCAGTAGCCGGCGGCGACGAACGCCATGCGCTCGCGCTCGCGGTCGACGATGAGGCGGGCGGTCGGCGACTGCACGCGGCCGGCCGACAGGCCCTGCCGCACCTTGCGCCACAGCACCGGGCTCACCTCGTAGCCGTAGAGGCGGTCGAGGATGCGGCGGGTCTCCTGGGCGTCCACGAGCGGCATGTTGAGCTCGCGCATCGAGTCCTTCGCCTGCTCGATCGCGTCCTTCGTGATCTCGTGGAACACCATCCGCTTGACCGGCACCTTCGGCTGCAGCACCTCGAGCAGGTGCCACGCGATGGCCTCGCCCTCGCGGTCCTCATCCGTCGCGAGGATGAGCTCGTCGGCGTCCTTGAGCGCGCGCTTCAGCTCGGCGACGGTCTTCTTCTTCTCGTCGCTGACGACGTAGTAGGGGGCGAAGCCGTGGTCGACGTCGACGGCGAACTTGCCGTACGACCCCTTCTTCAGGTCGGCGGGCAGGTCGCGCGGGCTGACGAGGTCGCGGATGTGGCCGACGGAGGCCAGCACCTGGTATCCCTCGCCGAGGTACCGCTCGATCGTCTTGCCCTTCGCCGGGGACTCCACGATGACGAGCTTCTTGCCCATGCTCACGCTCACTGCTCTTCTTGGGGGATGGTGCGCCCGACCGGGCCACGCCTCGACACAATACACACGGTGTCATGGTGCTCCCCAGGTCGGCGGTCCGGCGACGGCGGTGCCGGATGCGCGCCACGGGCCGACCGGGACGACAGCCGTCACGCGCGCATCGAGCCCGTCGAGCGCGCACCCCTCGAGCCGTGCGCCGCTCGCCGCCGCGACCGCTTGCGCGAGCGCGCACGGCGCGCCGTCGGCGAAGCCGGAGCGCGCATCGGCTGCCGCAAGCGCGGCCGCCTCCGCCGCGGCCGCCGCCCGCGCCTGCGCGATCGACGCGGTGCCCGCGCCGACGACGAGCAGCGCCAGCAGCAGCGCGGTGCAGGCCACCGCGAGCGCGAGCGCGGCGCCGGCGCCCCGCTCCTCCGCCCATCGCGAGCGCATCTACCGGCCGCCGCCGTGCGCGCAGCTGCTCGCCTGCAGCGTCAGCGCGCCGCCGAGCGCGTCGCGCGCCAGCACGGCGCAGACGAGCTCCCCGCGCGCCTCGATGCGCAGCGCGGCGCCGTCGGCGTAGAGCGCCGGGTCGTCGCCGCGCCCCGCCGCCCTCGCCGCCGCGCCCGCCGACTGCTCGAGCCCGACCTGGGCCGCTGCCGCCGACACCGCAGCGACCGCGAGGCCGATGGCGAGCACGGCCGCCGGCAGCGCCGCGGCGAGCTCGGCCGTCACCGCGCCGAGCTCGCCGCGGCGGTCGCTGCCGGGTGCCACCTACTGCACCGTCAGGGCTCGCTGCACCATGTCGGTGAGGATCCCGCGCACCTCGTCGGAGCGCAGGATCACCACCAGCAGCCCGGCGAAGCCCACCGCAGCCATCGTCGCGATGACGTACTCGGCGGTCGCCGCGCCGTCCTCCTCCTGCACCAGCCTGTCGAGCATCCGCATGCTCGCCTCCTTCCCTCGGGGAGCCCCAAGGGTGCGCCAGACGCGGGTGCGGGCGTGCGGCGATCGAGCCGCCCTGTGGAGGAGCGGCTCGATCGGGATGCTGCGGGCGACCCGGTCAGGGGTCGCCGACGGGCCTCAGCGCCGGCGCTGCTGCGGGCGGATGGGCACCGTCGCCACGATCGGGTGCGGGGCGCTGCCGAACGAGGCGGCGAGCGCGGCGAACCAGTTGACGATGGACTCGAAGAGGTTGCGCATGCCCCGACCGTAGGCGCCCGACCTGTCCGCCCCCTAGGTGAGCGGGGTGAGGGCGCCGGTCAGCATCGACGCGATGAGCGGCACGATCACGAGCAGCGAGAAGGCCGGGAGCACGCACGCGCCGAGCGGCAGCGACAGCTGCACTGCGGCACGCTGCGCCCGCGCCTCGGCCTCGAGCCGTGCGCGGATGCGCGCCGCCTGCGCCTCGGCCAGCAGCAGGCCGCGCACCGGCACGCCCGCGCGACGCGCGAGCGCGAGCGCCGCGTCGACCTCGGCCCAGCCGCCGGCGGCCACCCCGGCCTCCGCGAGCGCCGCCTCCGCCGCGGCGCGGGCGCGATCGGTCGCGCCGCCGCCCGCGAGCGCGACGGCGACCAGGTCGAGCGCCAGCCCCGGCGCCGCCTCGCCGCGCGCCGCGCGGCGCACGATCGCCCGCGACCAGGCCCACGCCACCACCAGCAGCGCCGCGCCCAGGAGCATCGACCACGTGCCGACGCCGCCGCTCGTCGCCGCGCCGACGACATCGAGCCCGAGCGCCAGCCCGAAGCCGACCCCGACGATCGGCAGTGCCATCACCAGCCGAGCCGTCGCGCGCGGCCCGGCGAGCGCCGCCTCGAGCGCCCGCGACTGCACCGCCTGCTCGCGCAGCAGCCCGGCGAGGCGCTCGAGCGTCGGCGCGGTCGGCGCACCCGTCTCGCGCGCGAGCGCGAGCACCGCGGCGACCGTGCCGCTCGCGCCGCCCGCCTGCGCGTCGACCGCCGACGCATCCGTGCCGAGCACCGACCACGCGCGATCGATCGGCAGGCCGCCCGCGACGAGCGCCGCGAGCCGGTGCACGGTCGCGGCGGCCTCCTCCTGCGCCGCAGCGGTCATCGCCGCCGCACCGCCAGCCGATCGCCCTCGAGCACCAGCGACCCGATCGCCGCCACCCGGCGCGCGGGCGAGCCCGCGACCGCCGCGCGCTCGACGTGCAGCACCGCGTCGATCGCGCTGACCGCCTGCCGCGCGAGCGCTGCGGGGCCGAGGCCCGCGAGCGCGCCGAGCGCCTCGAGCCTCGCCGGCACGTCGTCGAGCGAGTTCGCGTGCAGCGTGCCCGCGCCGCCGTCGTGGCCCGTGTTGAGCGCCGACAGCAGCTCGCGCACCTCGGCGCCGCGGCACTCTCCCAGCACGAGCCGATCGGGCCGCATGCGCAGCGCCTCGCGCACGAGCTGCTCGAGCCCGATCGCGCCCGCCCCCTCCGCGTTCGCCTGCCGCGCCTCGAGCGCCACGACGTGCGGATGACGGATGCGCAGCTCGGCGACGTCCTCGATCGTCACGATGCGCTCCCCCTCCCCCGCCTCCGAGAGCATCGCGCCGAGCAGCGTGGTCTTCCCCGAGCCGCCGGCGCCCGAGACGAGCACGTTCGCGCGCCGGGCGACGAGCGCACGCACCTCGGCGAGCGGCACGAGCGCGAAGGCGCCCGCCGCGTCGAGCTCGGCCAGCGTCAGCGAGCGCACGCGCGGCAGCCGGATCGACAGCTGCGCGCCCGCGACCGCGACGGGCGGCAGCACTGCGTGCACGCGGATGCCGTCGTGCAGGCGCACGTCGACGCACGGCGTCGCCTCGTCGACGTGGCGCCCGCCCGCCGCGACGAGCGCGACCGCGAGCGCGCGGACGCGCTCCGGCTCGAGCCGCAGCGCCGCGGCCTCGGCGCCCCGACCGCGATCGACCCACACCTGCCCGCCCGTGACGAACACATCCGTCACCGCCGCTTCCGCCACGAGCGGCGCGAGCTCGCCGAACTCGCGCAGCGTGCCGCCGTCGGCCGCCGTGCGCGCCGGGTCGCGCGTGCTCGGGCGCGGGGCGCCGGCGACGAAGGGGATCCCGGTGGCGCGCTGCTGCATGGGCGCACGCTACGGGCGGCGAGCGCCGTGCGGGGACCGCCGCCGGGCGGCTGTGGAGAGGGCGACCGCGCCGCAACGAGGGAGGCGGCGCCCACCTGGGGGGAGGGGACGCCGCCGCAGGGAGGCGGATGGGGGATCCACCGGTCACCTGCTGGTGCCGGCAGGGCCGGCGTCGCCATCGTAGGCTTCCGAGCGCGCGCCGGGCGGCGCAACACGGCGCAACCTCGCGCCGCGCCCTCGCTAGGCTCGCAGCGACGAGGAAGTCTGGAGGACCCGTGTCGGACCACATCGACCACCTGCTCACCGAGACCCGCCGGTTCGCGCCCCCCGAGGCGCTCGCGAGCGAGTCCGCGACGGATGCCGCGCTCTACGAGCGGGCTGCCGACGACCGGCTCGGCTTCTGGGCCGAGCAGGCGCGCGAGCTGCAGTGGGAGACGCCCTTCACCGAGGTGCTCGACTGGCAGCCGCCGCACGCGCGGTGGTTCCACGACGGCACCCTCAACGTCGCCGTCAACTGCCTCGACCGGCACGTCGACGCGGGGCACGGCGACCGCGTCGCGCTGCATTGGGAGGGCGAGCCCGGCGACCGCCGCACCATCACGTACGGCGAGATGACCGCAGAGGTCAAGCGGCTCGCGAACGTGCTCACCTCGCTCGGCGTGCAAGCGGGCGACCGCGTCGCCATCTACCTGCCGATGCTGCCCGAGGCGGTCGCCGCGATGCTCGCCTGCGCCCGCATCGGCGCCGTGCACACCGCCGTCTTCGGCGGCTTCAGCCCCTCCAACCTCCGCGGCCGCATCGACGACGCCGGCGCGAAGCTCGTCATCACCACCGACGGCGGGCACCGCAAGGGCAAGGTGTTCCCGCTGAAGCCGACGGTCGACGAGGCGCTCCGCGAGCCCGGCCACGGCGTCACGAACGTGCTCGTCGTGCGGCGGGGCGAGAACGAGATCGACTGGGTCGACGGCCGCGACGTCTGGTACCACGAGGCGATGGCCGACGCCGAGCCCGAGCACGAGGCCGAGGCGTTCCCCGCCGAGCACCCGCTCTTCATCCTCTACACGTCCGGGACGACGGGGCGCCCGAAGGGCATCCTGCACACGAGCGCCGGCTACCTCGCGCAGACCTCGTTCACGCACCGCCACGTGTTCGACCTGAAGCCCGAGACCGACGTCTACTGGTGCACGGCCGACATCGGCTGGGTCACCGGCCACAGCTACATCGTCTACGGCCCGATGGCCAACGGCACCACGCAGGTGATGCACGAGGGCACCTTCGACACCCCGACGCCCGAGCGCCCCTGGCAGATCATCGAGCGCTACGGCGTGACCATCTTCTACACCGCCCCCACGGCCATCCGCACCTTCATGAAGCTCGGCCGCCAGCACACGCGCTCGAGCGACCTGTCGAGCCTGCGCGTGCTCGGCACGGTCGGCGAGCCCATCAACCCCGAGGCCTGGATCTGGTACCGCGACGTCGTCGGCGGCGGCACGACCCCGGTGATGGACACCTGGTGGCAGACCGAGACCGGCGCGATCATGATCTCGGGACTCGCGTCCGTGACGACGCTGAAGCCCGGCAGCGCGCAGGTGCCGATCCCCGGCATCGAGATCGACGTGGTCGACGACTCGGGCGCGTCCGTCGACGACGGCGACGGCGGCCTGCTGGTCGTGACGAGCCCGTGGCCATCGATGCTGCGCACCATCTGGGGCGACGACGAGCGCTACCGCGAGACCTACTGGGAGAAGTTCGGCGACCGCTACTTCGCCGGCGACGGCGCCCGCAAGGACGAGGACGGCGAGATCTGGCTGCTCGGCCGCGTCGACGACGTCATGAACGTGTCGGGCCACCGGCTCTCGACCGCCGAGATCGAGTCGTCGCTCGTCGCGCACGAGGGCGTCGCCGAGTCGGCGGTCGTCGGGGCGACGGATGCGACGACGGGCCAGGCGGTCGTGGCGTTCGTGATCCTGAAGGAGAGCGCCGCGCACCACCCCGTCGAGGAGGCCGAGCGCATCCTCCGCCAGCACGTGGCATCCGACATCGGCGCGATCGCGCGGCCCCGCCAGGTGTTCATCGTGCCCGACCTTCCGAAGACGCGCTCCGGCAAGATCATGCGGCGGCTGCTGCGCGACCTCGCGGAGGGCCGCGACCTCGGCGACACGACGACCCTCGCCGACCAGTCGGTGGTGGAGGCCATCCAGTCGCAGCTGCGCTGACGCGCCGCCCCGCCGCGCAGATGTAGGGCGAGTTGCGCTGGATGCGCCCGCATGGCAGCCGTCGGCCCTGCATCTGCGGCGGCGTGCTCGGCGGGCGCGCCGGCGCGGCGCGGCTAGGCGAACTCGGCGATGACCTCGACCTCGACCGGGGCGCCGAGCGGCAGCTCGGCCACGCCGACGGCGCTGCGCGCGTGGCGGCCCGCGTCGCCGAAGATCTCGCCGAGCAGGTTGCTCGCGCCGTTGATCACGCCCGGCTGGCCGTGGAAGCCCTCGGCCGAGGCGACGAATCCGACCACCTTCACGATGCGGGTGATGCGGTCGAGCGAGCCGATCTCGGCGTCGATCGCCGCGAGCGCGTTGAGCGCGCACTGGCGCGCGTCGGCGGTGGCCTCGTCGGCCGACACCTCGGCGCCGACCTTGCCCGTGCGCGGCAGCGCGCCGTCGACCATCGGCAGCTGGCCGGAGGTGAAGACGAGGCGACCGCTCGAGACGGCCGGGATGTAGGAGGCGACGGGCGGCACGACCGCGGGCAGCTCGAAGCCGAGCTCGCGGATGCGCTCGGCGACGCTCACGCGGACGCCTCGATCGGGCGCTTCAGGAACGCGACGAGGCCGCCCTCAGGGCCGTTCGCGACGTGCACGAGCTCCCATCCGTCGGCGCCCCAGGTGTTCAGGATCGCCGTCTCTCGGTGGATGAGCAGCGGCGTCGTCGCATACTCCCAGGTCGTCTTCGCCATCGTGCGTGGTCCCCTGCCCTCATAGGTTGGTCGCGTACCCTCGTATGCTATGGCCGCATCACGACACAAGCCAGGAAGCCTGCTCGCCTCGCTCCTGGGACTCATCGGTTTCAGCGCGATCGCCGGGATCCTCGTCTCGGCGACCCTGACGCCGGCGCTCGCGGTCGCCTCGAGCACCGCGAACAGCGGCCTCGACATCTTCGAGAGCCTGCCCTCGTACGCGCAGATCAACCAGCAGGCCGAGCGCAACCGCATCTACGGCCTCCGCGACGGCCAGCCCGTCGAGATCGCCCAGTTCTACGCCCAGGACCGCCAGGTGCTGCGCTGGCAGCAGGTGCCGCGCAACACCGTCGAGGCGCTCGTCGCTGGCGAGGACCGCCGCTTCTACTCGCACGGCGGCGTCGACGCCCCGTCCGTCATCCGCGCCGGCCTCTCGCAGGTCGGCTTCGGCGGCGAGTCCGGCGCCTCGACCCTCACGATGCAGCTCGTGCGCCAGCAGATCGCCATGGACGCGTTCATCCGCGGCGACCAGGAGACCTACGAGCAGCAGTACCAGGAGAGCTACCAGCGCAAGCTCGCCGAGATGCGGCTCGCGATCGGCCTCGAGCAGCGCTACACGAAGAACGAGGTAGTGCTCGCCTACCTCAACATCGCCAACTTCGGCGGCAACGTCTACGGCATCCAGGCTGGCGCGCAGCGCATCTTCAACAAGCCGGCCTCCGAGCTGACGATCGCCGAGTCGGCCGCGCTCATCGCGACGGTGCAGAACCCGTCGATCCGCAACCTGTTCAACGCCGACAACTGGGAGCGCAACCAGGAGCGGCGCGACTTCATCATCAACCGGATGGCCGCCGACGGCTACATCACGGCGGAGCAGCGCGACGAGGCGCTCGCGACGCCGGTCGACGAGGAGTTCGTCGACATCCAGCCGGCGAACAACGGCTGCATCGCCGGCTACGACTCGGCGCGCTTCTTCTGCGACTACGTGCAGCGCGTGCTCGCACAGGACCAGGTCGACGGGCACTACATCCTCGGCGCGTCCGAGGAGGACAACGCCGCCGCGCTCTTCCAGGGCGGCTACCGCATCTACACGTCGATCGACCTCGGTCTCAACGACTCGGTGCAGGCGCTGCTCGACCAGAACGTGCCGAACACCGAGACCCGCTGGCAGTCCGGCGGCGCGGTGACCCAGCTCGAGGTCGGCACCGGGCGCATCCTGACGATGGCGCAGAACAAGGACTACTTCAACGGCGACGGCGCACCGCCGACCGCGAGCGCGGTGAACTTCAACGCCGACTACGCGCACGGCCGATCCGGCGGCTTCCAGCCGGGCTCCGGGTTCAAGATCTTCACGCTCGCCCAGTGGATCATCGACGGCCACTCGGTCGACGAGCAGATCGACGCGACGCGCGAGGAGTGGCCCATGGGCGCCTTCCGCGCCGAGTGCACGGGCCTCGTCTCCGAGCCGTGGGACCCGCAGAACAACGAGGGCGAGGAGTACGCCCGCATGACGCCGACCGAGATCATGGTCAACTCCGTCAACACCGGCATCGCCCGCATGGCGAGCGAGATGGACCTGTGCGACATCCACCAGACGGCCGCGAACATGGGCGTCGTCCCCGCCGACGGCAGCGACTGGCAGATCTTCGCGCCGGCCGTGATCGGCTCGGGCTCGAACGTGACGCCGATGGGCATGGCCTCGGCCTTCGCCACGATCGCGAACGGCGGCGTCTACTGCCGCCCGATCGCGATCGACCGCATCGTCGCGCGCGACGGCTCCGAGGTGCAGCCTCCCGGCCAGGACTGCCGGCAGGCCATCACGCCCGAGGTGGCGTCGGTGCTGCAGGCCACGCTCGAGACGGTCACAGAGCGCAACCCGATCAACAACCCGCCCGGCACCACGCCCGTCATCTCGAAGACGGGCACGACGAACGGCGTCGTGCAGACCTGGGTGAACGGCGCGAGCCCTGAGATCGCGACCTCCGTCTGGGTCGGCAACATCGTCGGCAACTACTCGCTCGAGGAGCGCTGGAACGTGCGCTCGACGATCTTCCGCGGCGCGATGGCCGAGGGCATCGCGCGCTACCCGGGCGGCGAGTTCCTCTCCCCCGACGCCGACACGCTGCGCGGCAACGCGAGCCAGCTGCCGGATGTCTCGGGCCAGTCGGTCGAGGCCGCCACGGCCGCGCTCGAGGGCGCCGGGTACACGGTGCAGGTCTCCGACCCGATCGACGGCCTGCAGGCCGATGGGCTCGTCGAGTACACGGCGCCCGGCGCCGGCTCGCTCGTGACCACCTCGACGCCGATCATCCTCTACCCGTCGAACGGCGGGCTCGCCGAGGGCGGCGACGCGGAGGAGACCGCGCCGCCTGCCGACCCGGCCGCCCAGATGTGGCCGGACCTCGTGGCGAGCTCGCTCGCCGACGCCCGCACGACGCTCTCCGGCGCAGGGTTCGACCCCGCGCTGCTGCAGATCACCTGGCAGGACCACGGCGAGGCCAACCTCTGCACCGTGCTCGCGCAGAACCCGCTGCCCGACACCCCGGGCGAGCCCGACGACCCGATCTCGGTCGTCGTGGGCACCAACGCCTCCGGGGGCGACCCTGGCTGCTAGCCGCGCGGTCGGCGCGGTCGTCGGCGGCGTGCTCGCCGCCGGCGCCGCGGTCGCCGCGTACGCCACGGCCGTCGAGCCGCGCGCGTTCCGGATCCGCTCCGAGACGCTGCGCATCCTCCCGGCCGGCGCGCGCCCGATCACGCTGCTGCACCTCGCCGACATCCACCTCGCGCCCTGGCAGGAGACGAAGCTCGACTGGCTCGAGGGCCTGGCGACGCTCGAGCCCGACCTGATCGTCAACACCGGCGACAGCCTCGGGCATCGCGCCGCGCTGCCGGTGCTGGCGGATGCGCTGCGGGTGTTCCAGGGCGTGCCCGGCTTCTTCGTCCACGGGTCGAACGACGTCTACGGCCCCGAGCTGAAGAACCCGCTCCGCTACTTCCGCGGGCCGTCGAGCGTCTCGGGCGAGTCGCGCGTCGAGCGCCTCGACATCCACGGGCTCGAGCGCGCGTACGAGGACCTCGGCTGGCTGAGCCTCAACAACACCGCCCGCGCCATCGAGGTGCGCGGCACCACGATCGCCGGCTTCGGCGTCTCGGACGCGCACCGGCACTGGGACCGGCTCGACGAGACCGAGGGCGCGCTCTCGCGCATGCGGCGGGCGCTCGGCGACGCACCGCGCGCGACGCTGGGCGTGACCCACGCGCCGTACCGGCGCATCCTCGACGCCTTCGTCGACCTGGGTGCCGACGCGATCCTCGCGGGCCACACGCACGGCGGGCAGGTGCGCGTGCCGGGTGGGCACGCGATCGTCACGAACTGCGACATCCCGCGCGAGCAGGCGTCGGGGTTGAGCGAGTGGGCCCACGGCGGCCGCTCCGTGCCGCTCACGGTGTCGCAGGGCATCGGCTCGTCGATCTTCGCGCCGTTCCGGCTCGGCACGCCGCCGGAGGCGGTCGTCGTGTCGCTCCTGCCGCGCGACATCGGGTAGACTGGCGAGGTTGCACAGCCGGGGACGCGTTCCCGGCGCAGCACCGGGGTGTGGCGCAGCTTGGTAGCGCGCGTCGTTCGGGACGACGAGGTCGCAGGTTCAAATCCTGTCACCCCGACTTGATGCAGAAGGGCTCAATGCGGCGAAGCCGCGTTGAGCCCTTCTGCATCAAGGTCGAGTAGCGCGCACAGCGCGCGTATCGAGACCTGGTCGCTGGGCCGGCGAGCGCTCTCGTCTCGATACGCCGCCTGCGGCGGCTACTCGACGAGCGGAGGCGGCGGCTACTCGACGAGCGGAGGCGGCGGCTACTCGACGAGCGGAGGCGGCGGCTGCTCGACGAGCGGAGCGGGAGCGCCCAGCCGTCCCCCCGACTCCTCCAGGTAGCACGTCGCGCACAGCGACTCGTAGGTGACGGCCTCGCCGTCGATCGCGACCTGGTCGCCGTCGAAGACGAAGCGGTCGCCGACCTTGCGGCCGTTGAAGAGCGCCTTGCGGCCGCAGCGGCAGATGGTCTTCAGCTCCTCGAGCGAGTGCGCCAGCTCGAGCAGCCGCGCCGAGCCGGGGAACGCGTGCGTCAGGAAGTCGGTGCGGATGCCGTAGGCGAGCACGGGCACGCCGCGCTCGACGGCGATGCGCAGCAGCTCGTCGACCTGCTCGGGCCGCAGGAACTGCGCCTCGTCGACGAGCAGGCACGCGACAGGCTCGGGGCGCTCGGCGGCGGCCGCCTCGAACGCATCCAGCACCGAGTCCTGCGGCGCGACGAGGAAGTCGACCGCGCGGGTGACGCCGAGCCGCGACACGACGTCGCGCTCGCCCTTCGTGTCGGTGGCGGGCTTCGCGAGCAGCACGCGCTGCCCGCGCTCCTCGTAGTTGAACGCCGCCTGCAGGAGCCCGGTGGACTTGCCGGAGTTCATGGCCCCGTAGCGGAAGTACAGCTTCGCCACGGCTAGAGCAGGCCGTCTTCTTCTGCGCGGTTGATGAGCTCGGCGCGACGGCCGGCGGGCCGGTCGACGGCCGCGTACTTGGCGCGCACGCGGCGCAGGAAGGTCTTGGCCGTCTCGTAGCCGACACCCATCTCGGCCGCGACCTGCACGGTCGTCAGGCCCTGCACGTAGTGCGTGAGCGCCCGTCGCTCCCCCGGCGACAGGCGAGGGCGCCGCTCGGCCGGCTCGTCGGTCCAGCTCGTGGTGCGGCGCCGCGTGGGCCGGCGCACCGCCGCGACCTGCTCGGCCACGGCCTCGGCTGGCTCGCTCAGCGGCACGATCGCGGCGCCCAGCCCCTCGAGCGCCCGCCGCAGGGTGGTGTCGACGTCGGCGTGCACGACGACGAGCGCGCCCGCGGCGACGACCGTGCGCGCGTGCGCGAGCATGGTCCTGCCGGGCTCCTCGGCGAGCACGACCACGTCGCCCGGGAACCCCGGGTCGACGACGAGGTTGGCGAACCGCGACGAGATCGCGGTCAGGGTGAGCGCCTCGTCGGCGTCGATCGCGTCGCGCAGCGCGTCCCTCTGCTCGCTGCCCGCGACCGCGCTGACGCGGCGCAGCGTCCCCGCCTCGGGGGACTCGGTCATGGACATCGGTCTGCCTCTAGTCGCTAGGCGGTGCCGCTGCCCGCGGCAGCGGCCTGGAGCTCGGGCGCGGACTCGGGGACGAGGCGCAGCACGCGAGCGGTGCGCTCGAGGCTCTCCCGCGCGGCCACCGGGTCGTCGTTCAGCCGGGTGCCGTAGCTGGGGATGAGCTCGCGGATCGTCTCGCGCCACTGCGGCATGCGCTCCGGGAAGCAGCGCTCGAAGATCGTCAGCATGATGTGGACGGCGGTGGATGCGCCGGGCGATGCGCCGAGCAGGCCGGCGATCGTGCCGTCCGCGCCCGTCACGACCTCGGTGCCGAACTGCAGCACGCCGCCCTTGTCGGGGTCGCGCTTCATGACCTGCACGCGCTGGCCGGCGGTGATGAGGCGCCAGTCCTCGTCGCGCGCGTTCGGCATGAACTCGCGCAGCGCCTCGAGGCGCTTCGTCCGCGACGCGAAGACCTCGCCGAACAGGTAGCCGACCAGGTCGAGGTTGGCGAGGCCAGCGCGGATCATCGGGTACAGGTTGTGGCCCTTGATCGTCTCGAACATGTCGGTGTACGAGCCGGTCTTCAGGTACTTGGGGCTGAAGCCCGCGTAGGGGCCGAACAGCAGGCTCGCCTCGCCGTCGACGACGCGCGTGTCGAGGTGCGGCACCGACATCGGCGGGGCGCCGACGCTCGCCTTGCCGTAGACCTTGGCGTTGTGGCGCGCGACGACCTCGGGATTGTCGGTGCGCAGGAACGCACCGGTGATGGGGAACCCGGCGAAGCCCTTCGCCTCGGGGATGCCCGACTTCTGCAGCAGCTTGAGCGCGCCGCCGCCGCCGCCGACGAAGACGAACCGCGCGATCGCCTCGTTGGTGCTGAGGCCCACCTCGCGGCGCAGCTTCAGCCGCCAGGTGCCGTCGTCGAGCCGCTTGAGCCCGGTGACGGTGGTGTCGGTGTGCACGACCGCGCCGTCGGCCTGCAGGCGGTCGGAGAGCATCCGGGTCAGGGCGCCGAAGTCGACGTCGGTGCCGTCGGTCGAGCGGGTCGCGGCGATGCGCTGCGACTTCTTGCGACCGGGGATGAGCGTGGGCGTCCAGGCGCGGATGACCTCGGGGTCCTCGGTGTACTCCATGCCGGCGAAGAGCGGCTCGTCCTTCAGCAGCTCCCAGCGGCGGCGCAGGTAGTCGACGTTGTCGTCGCCCCAGACGAGGGTCATGTGCGGAGTCGGCGAGATGAAGCCGGAGGGGTCGGGCAGCGTGCCGTCCTCGACGAACGACGCCCAGAGCTGGCGGGAGAGCTGGAACTGCTCGTTGATGTCGATCGCCTTCGCGGCGGTCATCGAGCCGTCGGGGCCCTCGGGCATGTAGTTGAGCTCGCAGAGGGCGGCGTGACCGGTGCCGGCGTTGTTCCACGGGCCGGATGACTCCTGGCCGACCTCGGGCAGTCGCTCGAAGACGCGGATCGTCCACGAGGGCTCGAGGCGGTGGAGGAGGGCGCCGAGCGTCGCGCTCATGATCCCTCCGCCGATGAGGGCCACGTCGATCGTCTTCGTCACCCTTCGATTCTAGGACGTCCTCCATGGACGCTCGACCCAGATCGTGCGCATCGCCAGGTTCCCAGGCCTAGCATGGGCGCGTCACCATCCGGCGAGAGGAGCGACCATGGGAATCCTGGACGACGCGAAGGACAAGCTCGGCGACGCGGCCGAGTGGGTCAAGGACAAGGCTGAGAACCTGGGCGAGCAGGCGCAGGGCGCCGGGCAGACGCTCGGCGAGAAGGCCGCCGACGCGCGCCACTGGGCCGAGTCGAAGCTGGGCGGCGACAGCGGCGAGCCGCAGCGCTTCGCCGGCGGCGCCGCTGAGGAGCGCACCGCCGACGGCGGCAGCTTCGCCACGGAGTGGGTGGATGCGTCGACCGACCAGGCGGCGGACGCCCCGCACGCCGAGCCGTCGGCGGAGGCCCCGCACGGCGACGACCACCCCCAGCACCCCGCGGCCTGAGCCGGTCGAAGACGGAGGGCGGCGCCGATCGGCGCCGCCCTCCTCCGTTCCGCCCTGGTCAGCCGAGGCGCTGCGCGACGAGCTCCGCCAGCTGCACTGCGTTCAGCGCAGCACCCTTGCGGAGGTTGTCGTTGGCGACGAACAGCACGAGCCCGCGACCCGGCTCTGCCGACTGGTCGGCACGGATGCGGCCGACCAGTGAGGCGTCGGCGCCGGCCGCCCGCAGCGGCGTCGGCACGTCGACGAGCTCGACGCCGGGCGCCTGCTCGAGGAGCGCTCGCGCCTGCTCGGGCGACAGGTCGCGCTCGAACTCGGCGTGGATCGCGAGCGAGTGACCGGTGAAGACCGGCACTCGCACGCACGTGCCGGCGACGCGCAGCTCGGGGCGCTCGAGGATCTTGCGCGACTCGTTGCGCAGCTTCTGCTCCTCGTCGGTCTCGCCCGAGCCGTCGTCGACGAGCGAGCCGGCGAGCGGCAGCACGTTGTGGGCGATCGGCTGGGTGTAGACGCCGGGGTTGCCGAGGTCGACGGCGCCGCCGTCGTGCGTGAGCCGCTCCGGGTGCTGGCCGGCCGACCGCTCCAGCTGTCCGCGCAGCTCCTCCACGCCGGCGAGGCCGGAGCCGGAGACAGCCTGGTAGGTGGCGACGACGAGCCGCTCGAGGCCCGCTGCGAGGTCGAGCGGCTTGAGCACGGGCATCGCGGCCATCGTCGTGCAGTTCGGGTTCGCGATGATGCCCTTCACGGCACCGGTGATCGCGTGCGGGTTGACCTCGGAGACCACGAGCGGCACCTCCGGGTCCATCCGCCAGGCCGATGAGTTGTCGATGACGACGACCCCGGCCTCCGCGAAGCGCGGCGCCAGCCGGCGCGACGTGGCACCGCCGGCCGAGAAGATCGCGACGTCGAGGCCGCTCGGATCGGCCGCCTCGGCGTCCTCGATCGTGATCGAGCGGCCCTGGAACTCGATCGCGCGGCCGGCGGAGCGGGCGGACGCGAACAGCCGCAGCTCGTCGATCGGCACGGCGCGGTCGGCGAGCAGCCGCAGCACGACGCCGCCGACCTGGCCGGTCGCGCCGACGACGCCCAGGCGCAGCGGGCGCGCGGGCCCGGCCTCGTCGCTCAGGCGCCGGATCATCGCCCGGTCCCCGCGTGCACGACGGCCTCCTGGTCGCCGTCGAGCTCGAACGCCGAGTGCACGACGCGCACGGCCTCGATCAGCTGGTCGGCGCGGGTCACGACCGAGATGCGGATCTCGGAGGTGGAGATCATCTCGATGTTGATGCCCGCATCCGACAGCGCCCGGAACAGCCGCGCCGAGACGCCCGCGTTCGTGCGCATGCCGGCGCCGACGAGCGCCAGCTTGCCGATCTGGTCGTCGTGCTGGATCGACTCGAAGCCGACCTCGGCGCGATGCGCCTCGAGCGCCTGCAGCACGCTGCCGGCCTCCTCCTTCGGCAGGGTGAAGGAGATGTCGGTGCGACCGGTCGCCGCCTCGGACACGTTCTGCACGATCATGTCGACGTTCGCGCCGGACTCGGCCACGATCGTGAAGATCCGCGCCGCCGTGCCGGGCACGTCGGGCACCCCGACGACCGTGACCTTGGCCTCGGACAGGTCGTGGGCGACGCCGACGATCATCGGCTCTTCCATGGTGGACCCCGCTCTCTCTGGGTCGTAGACGATGGTGCCGTCGTCGCTCGTGAACGACGATCGGACGTGGAGGGTGACGCCGTGCCGGCGGGCGTACTCGACGCTGCGGATGTGCAGCACCTTGGCGCCGGCGGCGGCGAGCTCGAGCATCTCCTCGCTCGTGACGCGGGCGATGCGGCGGGCGCGCGGGACGACCCGCGGGTCGGCGGTGAACACGCCGTCGACATCCGTGTAGATCTCGCACACGTCGGCCTCGAGCGCCGCGGCGAGCGCCACCGCGGAGGTGTCGGAGCCGCCGCGGCCGAGCGTGGTGATGTCGCCGGTGACCTTGTTGAAGCCGGCGAAGCCCTGCACGATCGCGATCTGCCCGGCATCGAGCGCCTGGCGCACGCGGCCGGGCGTCACCGAGACGATGCGGGCGGAGCCGTGCCGGTCGTCGGTGAGCATGCCGGCCTGGCTGCCGGTGAACGACACGGCCTCGGCGCCCTGCGACTTGATCGCCATCGCGAGCAGCGCCATCGAGATGCGCTCGCCGGCGGTGAGCAGCATGTCGAGCTCGCGACCACCCGCGGGGAGGTTCGGCACGACGGCGTGGGCGAGGTCGAGCAGCTCGTCGGTGGTGTCGCCCATCGCGGAGACGACCACGACGACGTCGTCGCCGCGCTTCCTCGTCTCGACGATGCGCTTCGCGACACGCTTGATGCTCTCGGCGTCGGCCACGCTCGACCCGCCGAACTTCTGCACGATGAGGCTCACGCCGCTCCCCAGGTCCCGGAACACCCCAGTCTAGGCGGCGGGCGCATGCCCTCGGCGTCGACGCCTCGCCACGGTCTCGCGACGCGAGCGGCCTCCGGCCGCGCGCTCCTCGACCTTGTGAGCCCTCCGCTCACCTCGAGGATGAGCGCTGCGGGCTCAACGCTCCACGGTGCGGCGGCCCTCGAACGCCCGGCCGAGCGTCATCTCGTCGGCGAACTCGAGATCGCCGCCCACGGGCAGCCCGCTCGCGAGCCGCGACACCCGCACGCCGAGCGGCAGGAGGGTGCGGATGAGGTAGGTCGCGGTGGCCTCGCCCTCGACGTTGGGGTCGGTGGCGATGATGACCTCCTCGACCGCGGCGTCCTGCAGCCGGGTCATGAGCGACGCGACGCGCAGCTGGTCGGGGCCGACGCCCTGCATCGGGTTGAGCGCGCCGCCGAGCACGTGGTACAGCCCGCGGTACTCGCGGGTGCGCTCGATGGCCACGACGTCCTTCGGCTCCTCGACGACGCAGATCGTCGTCGGCACCCGGCGAGGGTCGCGGCAGATCGCGCAGCGGTCCTCCTCGCCGATGTTGCCGCAGACGACGCAGAAGCGCACGCGCTCGCGCACCGTCTGGAGGATCGTCGCGAGCCGGTCGACGTCGAAGGTCTCGGTCTGGATGATGTGGAACGCGATGCGCTGCGCCGACTTCGGTCCGACGCCGGGCAGCCTCCCGAGCTCGTCGATGAGGTCCTGGACGATGCCGTCGTACACCTAGCGCTCCCCTCGCACCCGCGGGCGCTCCTCGATCAGCTCGGCTCCGAGCTCCTCCCGCACGACCGCCTCGCCGTAGCGCGCGGCCTGCGAAGCCGAGAGCGCGGGCTCGGGCGCCGGCGCGGAGCGCGCGAGCTCGGCGAGCGACGGCCCGGTCGGAGCCGCCCTCTGCTGCTCGACCGGCGCGGGCTCGGCCGCGACCGGGGCGTCGGGCGCGGAGACGAAGGAGAAGGGGTCGGGCTCCGGCTGGTCGGGCAGGCCCTGCTCCGGGAGGTCCTCTGGCGGCGCCTCCGCGTCGCTCGGGATCGTCGCGACGGCCCAGCCGGTGACCGGCTCCGCGGCGGCCGCTGCCGCCGCGATCTCTGGCTTCGCGCGGCGGGCAGGCGCCACCGCGACCGAGGCGTCGGGCCGGAGCGCGGGTGAGGGCGCGGCGGCCGGAGCGGGTGCGTGCGCGGCCGGGGCGCGGCCTCGGTGCGCCTCCTCGCCGCCTGCCGGAGCGGCAGGCTCGGACGCGCGGCGCGAGCCCTGACGCGTGCGCGGCACGTACCGCACGTCGAAGCCGAGCAGCTCGCGGATGGCGGTGCGCAGCGCGTCGGCGACGCTCGGACGCGTGCCCTGGGGCTGCTTGAAGCGCTCGACGTCGGCCTCCGACTGGAAGCCGAGCACGAGCACGTCGCCGTCCCGCAGGTCGATCGGCGTGAGGGTCGTCGCGACCATCCACGCCGAGCGGTGCTGGTCGGCGAGCAGCTGCAGCACCTCGTCCCAGGCGTCGCGCAGCTGGCCGAACGTGATCGCCTCCGCCGACGCCGCGACCTGCGGCGCAGGAGCAGCCGGCGTCGGCGCGGGCGCGCTCGCCGCAGGCGTCCGCACGGGCGGGACCGCGGCCGGAGCGGGCGCGGGGGCGCTCGCAGGCGGGGCGGGTGCCGATGCGGGCGCGGCCCTCGGCGCAGCAGCGGGTGCGGGCGCGGCCTTCGGCCTCGACGCGGGCGCGGACTTCGGCGGCGCCGGGGCGGGCGCGGATGCGGTGGCAGGCGGTGGCGCGGCGGCCGGCGCTGCGGGTGCGGGCGTCGCGCCGTCGAGCCGCTGCTCGAGGCGCTCGACGCGCGCGAGGGTGCCGACCTCGGGGTCGCCGCTCTCGGGCACCAGCAGGCGCGCGGCCATCAGCTCGAGGTGGAGCCGCGGGCTCGTGGCGCCCGCCATGTCGGTGAGCGCCTTCGCGACGATGTCGGCGGCGCGGGAGAGCTCGGCCGCGCCGAAGCCGCCCGCCTGCTCGACGAGCGTGGCGAGCTCGTCCTCGGGGACGCCGTGCAGGATCGCGGCGGGGTCGCTGGCCGCGTGCGCGACGATCAGGTCGCGCAGCCGCTCGAGCAGGTCCTCGACGAAGCGGCGCGGGTCCTGGCCTGTCTGCACGACGCGGTCGATCGACGCGAACAGCCTCGGCGCATCCGCCGCCGACAGCGCGGCGACGATCTCGTCGAGCAGCTCGCCGTGCGTGAAGCCCAGCAGCGCGACCGCGTGCTCGTAGGTGACGCCGCCCTCGGAGCCCGCGATGAGCTGGTCGAGCAGGCTCAGGGTGTCGCGCGCGGAGCCGCCGCCGGCGCGCACCACGAGCGGCAGCACGCCGGGCGCGACCTCGACGCCCTCCTGGGCGCACAGCTGCTGCACGTACTCGAGCATCGGCGCCGGCGCGATGAGCCGGAAGGGGTAGTGGTGCGTGCGCGAGCGGATGGTGCCGATGACCTTCTCGGGCTCGGTCGTCGCGAAGATGAACTTGATGTGCTCGGGCGGCTCCTCGACGATCTTCAGCAGCGCGTTGAAGCCGCCCGAGGTCACCATGTGCGCCTCGTCGATGATGAAGACCTTGTAGCGGTCGCGGCTCGGCGCGAAGGTGGCGCGCTCGCGCAGGTCGCGGGCGTCGTCGACGCCGCCGTGGCTCGCCGCGTCGATCTCGACGACGTCGAGCGAGCCGCCGCCGTCGCGGCCCAGTTCGACGCACGAGTCGCAGACGCCGCACGGCTCGGGCGTGGGGCCCTCGGCGCAGTTGAGGCAGCGCGCGAGGATGCGCGCGCTGGTGGTCTTGCCGCAGCCGCGGGGGCCCGAGAAGAGGTAGGCGTGGTTCACGCGGTCGGCGCGCAGCGCCGTGCGCAGCGGGTCGGTGACGTGCGCCTGCCCGATGAGCTCGGAGAACGACTCCGGCCGATAGCGGCGGTAGAGGGCGGCGACCATGCGACCCAGGCTACTTCCCGCCGGTGACGTGCCGCGCCGATCCCGGACATGCAGGACTCCCCGCGCACCCGCCAGAGCCCGGTTGCCCTTGCTTCGTCTCCGACCTGGGGGATTTGGCCTGGATGGCGCCACGCGGGGAGCCGCATCCATCGTACCCAACGCGCGGCACCGGTGCGACGCAGGTGGGCGCCGGTACCGTGTCGGCATGCTTCCCGCGACGGGCAACCCGTTCGACCTCGCCTTCGGCCTGCCGCTGCACCCGCTCGCGGTGCACGTGCCCGTCGTGCTGCTGCCGCTCGGCGCGCTCGGCCTGCTGCTCGTCCTCGCCATGCCGCGCTGGCGGGCGTCGCTCGCCTGGCCCGTCGTCGGCGTGCTCGGCATCGCCGCCGCGGGCGCGCTCGTGGCGAAGCTCTCGGGCGAGGCGCTCGCCGCCAGGGTCGGCTCCCCCGGCCAGCACGAGCAGCTCGGCAACTGGCTGCTCGCGACCGCCGCGACGCTCTTCGCCGCCGCCCTCGCGTGGTGGCTGTGGCAGCGGCGGCTCACCCGCGCCCGGCGCTCGTCGGGCATCATCGGGCTGCTGAGCGGCATCGTGCTGGCGGCCGTCGCGCTCGGCGCGCTCATCATCGCGGTGCTGACCGGGCACACGGGCGCCACCGCCGTCTGGCAGGACCGCGTCGCGGGCATCGCCCCGAGCGCGGAGCCGGAGCCGGCGGTGGGCCCGACCCCGTCCGCGGGCGAGGACGGCATCTCGATCGGCGACGTCGCGGGGCACGACGATTCCGCCTCCTGCTGGGTCGCGATCGACGGCACCGTCTACGACCTCACGGAGTGGGTGACCGAGCACCCCGGCGGCCCCGACCGCATCCTCGGCATCTGCGGCACCGACGCGACCGAGGACTTCGCCGCGCAGCACGAGGGCATGGAGCTGCCCGCCGAGCGCCTGGCGCAGTTCGAGGTGGGCGAGCTCGCCGACCGCTGAGCCGGCTCGCACCCGAGCTCGCCGGCCCGCGGAGGATCAGGGCGTGAGGACCTCGACGATGGACACGGGCGAAGGCTCGAGCGTCGTCAGGGTCTCGTGATCGCCCTGCAGCACAGGCTGCAGGAACACGAAGAGCCTGCCGGTCGATCGCCACGCTGATGTGTCATAGGTGGGCTCCCACGAGCCCATGGAGTCGCTCGTCAGATCGTCCACGGTCCAGGAGTTCGACGCCATGGCGGCCGTCGTGGCGAGCGCGGCTCGAGAAGCGCGCTCCGAGTCGCGGATCAGCAGCAGCACCTGCGCTTCGTCGCCCGATCCGCGCACCGCGATCTGCGGCCGGGCGATCGGCACGGCCTTCGTCCCGATGCCGGCCAGGTCGAACGTGGTGGTGCGGATCTGCGTGTCGAGGACTGCCCAGCCCGCTTGGGACTGGCGGATCACGTGGTACTGAGTCACGCCGTCGCTCGTCCAGTACGAGGCGATGAAAGGGCGGTCTTCGTCGTCGACCGCCATCGACGTCTGGTTCATGAGGTTCGATCCCTCGGGCACTGCGGCGATCTGCTCAGCGGTGTCGAGCGTGATGGGACCCGAGTAGACGCTGCCGTCGGAGCGAGCCCACGTCGTCGCGCTCGCGTCCGTGGCGACGGCGTAGTAGACGTTGCTGTTCGTCTCCACCGCTGCCGTGCGGCGGAAGGTCCAGGACAGATGGATCCGGTCCTGGGCGTCGATCGTCGCCTGCCAGTAGGGCGACACCTCGCCTTCGCCATCGATCACCCTGGTGGCCGCGCGAGACCACTCGCCGGTCGCCGCGGCATACCGGTTGATGTGGAGCGAACCGTTGCCGCTGGAGCCGTCCCGGTAGAGGAAGTACAGATCCCCGGTCGATGCTCGCAAGAACTGGGGGTACGTCACCGAGCGTTCATGCATGCCCGTCATGGGGACTGCACCGCCGAGGACGAGCGAACCCGGTGCGGTGGAGACGGCGTAGCGAAGCGGAGTCCCATGCATGCCCCACGCGACGTGGAGCAGCCCCTCCCCATCGACCGCGATGCTGATGGAGTTGTGGGCGTCCGTGACGTCGCCTCGATGCTGCGTGATCGCCGTGCGCCATGGGCCATCGAGCGGCCGGCTGGCGAGCACCACCCGCCCCTGCGCGTCGTAGTAGGCGGCGAACTGCACGAGCTCTTCGCCGATCGTGGCCGTCACGACCGAGTCCGCTCGGAACGAGGTCGTGTTGACGGAGTTCCTCGCATAGCCGTCGCCCAGCGTCGAGGCATTGATGATCTGGGAGGTGAAGTCAGTATCGGCGGGCGGTCGGGCGGTCGGAGGCGCCTGGCGCTCCACAGGGCTCGTCCAACGGCCGGCTGCCACGAGATCATCGGCCCGCCCGAAGCGCGTCGACGTCATCGGTGCGCCGCCGAGCGAGTCGGAGAACGCGACCCGGGCTCCGGCTCGCACGGCCAGTGTGTCGTCCCCATCGCCGTCCCAGTCCCCCGCCAGGACGTCGGTCGTCCCGCTCGCGAGCTGGAAGGCGCGATCCGCGATACCGGAACGCAGCCGATCCAGGACGAACAGACTGGACCCGCGGCGTGCCGCGATGGTGTCGATGCCGTCTCCGTCCCAATCGCCGACGACGATCTGGTCCGAGGAGCGACCGAAGCCCACCACCCGGTTCGCTGAGCCGCCGGCCGGGGAATCGGTGAAGTGCATGATGCTGCCGCGCCGCACAGCAACGGTGTCGACGCCATCGCCGTTCCAGTCCCCGACGAGCAGCTCGTCCGTCGTGCGCCCGAAGCTGTAGACGCGGTTGGCGGTGCCCGGCCCCAGCCGGTCAGACGCGTAGACCCCGCCGCCCCGTCGCACGGCGATGGTGTCGATGCCGTCGCCGTTCCAGTCGCCGAACACGAGCCGATCGCCCGAGCGCCCGTAGACGAACGACCGCTGCGCCACGGTGTCCTCGATCCGGTTCTGCACGAACACCGTCGTCCCTCGGACGGCCACCAGGGACTGACCCGCCTCGGTCGACTCGGCCGTGGCCGGAGTCGGGGGTGAGAGCACCACCATCGCAACGCTCAGCGCGGCGACCATTGCGGCCGTCACCAGGCGCAGCCCTGGCTGGGGTTGGTGTGCATGCATCATCGTGGCCTCCTCATACGAGGTCTCGAGTTGGGCGTCGTGACATCAGGATGCTGGAGCGGGGCCCGCTGAACTCCGAGGCATCCTCGAGTCATCCTGTCGAGAGCGTAGCCGACGCGCTATCTCCCGCCAGGGTCTTGCCGTACGTCCACCGGCCGCTCGGCCCGCCGGTCGTCAGGGGGCGTCGACCAGCGCCGCGACCTGCCGCGCGATCTCGAGCTCCTCGTTCGTCGGCACGACCCACACCTCGATCGGCGAGCCGTCGGCCGAGATGCGGCGCTCGCCGCGGCCGCGGTTGCGCTCGGGGTCGAGCACGATGCCGAGCCCCTCGAGCCCCTCGAGCGCGATCTCGCGCACGCGCGCGGCGTTCTCGCCGATGCCCGCGGTGAAGGCGATCGCGTCGGTGCGGCCGAGGTGCGCCAGGTAGGCGCCGACGGTGCCGCGCAGGCGGTGCCCGACGATCTCGAGCGCCTCGACCGCCCGGCCGATCCCCGCATCCGCCGCCTGCAGCACGTCGCGCATGTCGCCCGTGCCGGTCATGCCCAGCAGGCCCGATCGCTTGTTCAGCAGCGTGTCGATCTCGTCGACCGACATGCCGGCGACGCGATGGAGGTGGAAGACGACGCCCGGGTCGATGTCGCCGGAGCGCGTGCCCATCACGAGGCCCGCGAGCGGGGTCATGCCCATCGAGGTCTCGATGCTCCTGCCCCCGCGCACCGCGGTCGCCGAGGCGCCGTTGCCGAGGTGCAGCACGATGCTGTTGACCTCGTCGAGCGGCCTGCCGAGCAGCTCGGCCATGCGGCGCGAGACGTACTGGTGGCTCGTGCCGTGGAACCCGTACTTGCGCACGCGGTGCTCGGCGGCGACGCGCTCCTCGATCGCGTAGCGGTGCGCCGCCGGCGGGATCGTGAGGTGGAAGGCCGTGTCGAAGACCGCGACGTGCGGCAGGCCGGGGAACGTCGCACGGGCCGAGCGGATGCCCTGGAGGTTCGCGGGGTTGTGGAGCGGGGCGAGCGGGGCGAGGTCCTCGATCTGCTGCTGCACGTCGTCGTCGACCCGCACGGCGCGGTCGAAGCGCGCGCCGCCCTGCACGACGCGGTGCCCGACGCCGACGAGCCCTGCCCGCTCGAGGTCGGGACCGTGCCGCTCGAACTGCCGCAGCACCCATCCGAACGCCTTCTCGTGATCCGGGATGACGCGCTGCTCGACGACGGGCTCGCTGCCGGGCACCTCGTGCTTGGCCTCGCCGGTGGTCTCGCCGATGCGCTCGATCAGGCCGCTCGCGAGTGCGCGGCCCGCGTCGACGTCGACCAGCTGGTACTTGAGGCTCGACGAGCCGGCGTTGATGACGAAGACGGAGCGCGTCATGCCTGCGCTCCCGGTGCGTGCGCCCCCGAGGCCTGCGCCTGGATCGCGGTGATCGCGATCGTGTTCACGATGTCGCTCACGAGCGCACCGCGGGAGAGGTCGTTGACGGGCTTGTTGAGCCCCTGCAGGACGGGGCCGATCGCGAGCGCGCCCGCCGAGCGCTGCACCGCCTTGTAGGTGTTGTTGCCGGTGTTGAGGTCGGGGAAGACGAAGACCGTCGCCCGCCCGGCCACCTGCGAGTCGGGCATCTTCTTGCTCGCGACCGCCGCGTCCGCCGCCGCGTCGTACTGGATCGGGCCCTCGACCGGCAGCTCGGGGGCCCGCTCGCGCACGAGCTGCGTCGCGGCCCGCACGCGGTCGACCTCGGCGCCGGTGCCCGACTCCCCCGTCGAGTAGGACAGCATCGCCACGCGCGGCTCGATGCCGAACTCGCGCGCCGTCTGCGCCGACGAGATCGCGATGTCGGCGAGCTCCTCGACGGTCGGCTCGGGGATGACGGCGCAGTCGCCGTAGACGAGCACCCGGTCGGCGAGGGCCATGAGGAACACGCTCGAGACGACGGAGACCCCCGGCTTCGTCTTGATGGTCTCGAAGGACGGCTTGATCGTGTGCGCGGTCGTGTGGGCGGCGCCGGACACCATGCCGTCGGCGTCGCCCAGGTGCACCATGAGCGTGCCGAAGTAGCTGACGTCGAGCAGCCGCTCCATCGCCTGCTCGATCGAGACGCCCTTGTGCGCGCGCAGCCGCTGGTACTCGGCCGCGTAGCGGGGCCGCAGCTCGGCGTCGTCGGTCGCGACGATGCGGGCGCCCGACAGGTCGAGGCCGAGGGCCGCCGCGCGCTGGCGGATGGACGCCTCGTCGCCGAGGATGGTCAGCCGGGCGATGCCCCGCGCGAGGACGGTGGATGCGGCCTGCAGGATGCGGTCGTCGTCGCCCTCCGGCAGCACGATGTGCCGCACGTCGGCGCGCGCCCGCTCGATGAGGCTGTGCTCGAAGATGAGCGGCGTGACGACGTCGGTCGTCGCGACCTCGAGTCGCTCGAGCAGCGCCGCGGCGTCGACGTGCTGCTCGAAGAGGGCGAGCGCCGCGTCGCGCTTGCGCTGCGTGCCGTCGATGAGCGAGCCGCGCGTGCCGGCGATGCGCCGCGCCGTCTCGTAGGTGCCGTGCGGGTTGGCGCCGATCGGCAGGTCGAGGTCGAGGCCGTCGAGGAGGCGCTGCACGGCGGGGTGCAGCTCGAAGCCGCCGTTGAGGATGATGCCGGCGATCGACGGGAAGGTGTCGGACTGCTGCGCGAGCAGCGTGCCGACCACGACGTCGGAGCGGTCGCCGGGCATGACGAGGATGCCGCCCTCGATGAGCCGCTCGAGCACGTGCTCCATCGACATGCCCGCCACGACCGTGCCGAGCGACTCGCGCGACAGGAGCCCCGGGTCGCCGCGCAGCAGGGTCGCGTCGACGGCGCGGAAGAGCGAGCCGACGCTGGGCGCGCTCAGCAGCGCGTCCTCCGGGATCGACCACACGGGCACCCCGGCCGGCACCGCCCCGGCCATCGCCGCCGGGATCTCGCCCATCGCCGAGGGGTCGGCGCGGTTGACGACGACGCCGGCGATGGATGCGTGGGCCTGGGCCAGCTCGGCGGTCGTCACCTCGGCGAGCTGCCGCAGCTGGTCGGCCGTGCGGGGCGCGTCGGTCTCGGGGTCGCGACCGCCGAGCACGAGGAGCACGGAGGCGCCGAGGTTGGCCGCGACGCGCGCGTTGAAGCCGAGCTCGGTGGGGCTGCCGACGTCGGTGTAGTCGGAGCCGACGATGACGATCGCGTCGAAGCGCTCGTCGATGCGGTGGTAGCGGTCGACGATCGTCGAGAGCGCGGCCTCGGCGTCCTCGTGGACCGCGGCGTAGGTCGTGCCGATCGCCTCGTCGTAGTCGAGCTCGACCGCGTCGTGCGCGAGCAGCAGCTCGAGCACGCCGTCGCGCTCCTCCTCGGAGCGGGCGACGGGACGGAAGACGCCGACGCGCTCGACCCTCCTGCCGAGGGCGTCGAGCAGGCCGAGCGCCACGATCGACTTGCCTGCGTGGCCCTCCGGGGAGGCGATGACGATGCGGGTCGGCACCCCTCCACGCTAGTGCCATGCGTCCGGGAGGTCACGAAAAGGTAACGCTTCCTCGACACTCTTCCGCCGACCACAGCGCGCCCATAGATTCAGCCGTATCTGCCCCCCACTTCACCGGGGGCTTCGTCCTGAACGAAGGATCACCTTGTGAGCACACTGAACTCGAAGCGTGTGCGCCTTCGCAGCGGCATCGCACTCACCACCGCCCTCGCGCTCAGCGCGGGGGCGTCGGTGCTTGGTGCGGCCGCAGCGAGCGCTGCTCCGCCTCAACCCCCCATCGACACGAGCGGCTTCGACAGCGGCCGCTACATCGTCGTCCTGGAGGACGACGCGATGTCGACCTACCGCGGCGGCCTGCCCAACCTTGCGCGCACCGCACCGCTCGGCACCGACGACATCGACGTCGACTCGGCAGCAGCGAACGCGTACGCCGCGCACCTCGAGACCCAGCAGGCCGAGGTCGCGTCCACGATCGGCGCGCAGATCGCCACGAACCTCACGGTGACGATGAACGGCTTCGTCGCCGACCTGTCGGCCGAGCAGGCGCTCGAGCTGGCGCGCGACGCGCGCGTCTCGCAGATCTTCCCCGACGAGATGCTCCAGATCCAGGCGAGCCCAGCCAACGAGTACCTCGACCTCGAGGGCCTCTGGTCGCAGGTCGGCGGGGTCGACGAGGCCGGCGCCGGCGTGGTCGTCGGCGTGCTCGACACGGGCATCGCGCCCGAGAACCCCCTCTTCGCGGGCGAGGCGCTCGGCACGACGCCGGGCGCGGAGCCCTACCTCGACGGCGACGCGATCGTCTTCGACAAGGGCGACGGCAGCCAGTTCGTCGGCGCGTGCGAGACGGGATCGCAGTTCACGGCCGAGGACTGCTCGACCAAGATCATCACCGCCCGCTACTACGTCGACGGCTTCGGCGCCGACAACATCGGCGGCGAGGACCTCGGCGAGTACCTCTCACCGCGCGACGGCGACGGCCACGGCTCGCACACCGCCTCCACGGCGGCGGGCAACGCCGAGGTCGCCGTGACCTCCGCCGGCGGCGCCGACCTGGGCACCATGTCGGGCGTCGCGCCCGAGGCCCGCATCGCCTCTTACAAGGTGTGCTGGACCGGACCTGACCCCGACCCGAACGCCAACGACGACGGCTGCGCGACGAGCGACTCGGTCGCCGCGATCGAGCAGGCCGTCATCGACGGCGTCGACGTCATCAACTTCTCCATCGGCGGCGGCGCCGCGACCTCGGTCGCGACGGCCACCGACGTGGCGTTCCTGGGTGCTGCGGCAGCCGGCGTCTTCGTGTCGGTCTCGGCCGGCAACTCGGGCCCCGGTGCGTCGACCCTCGACCACGCATCCCCCTGGTACACCACGGTCGCCGCGGCGAGCATCCCGAACTACGAGGCGACCGTCGTCCTGCCGGGCGACGTGCGCATCCCGGGCGGCTCCATCACGGTCCCCATGGAGGAGGGCGCGCCGGAGATCTCCGGGCCCTTCATCTACGCCGGCGACATCGCCGCCGACGGCCAGGACCCGGCTGAGGCCGCGCTCTGCCTCCCCGGCACGCTCGACGCCGCCGAGGCCGCCGGAGCCATCGTGCTCTGCGACCGCGGCGTCATCGCGCGCGTCGACAAGTCGCAGACGGTCGCCGACGCCGGCGGCATCGCCGCGGTGCTCGTCAACGTCACGCCCGGCTCGATCGACCTCGACGACCACGTGATCCCGACGATCCACGTCGACGCGCAGTACCGCGACCAGCTCCTGGCCGCTGCGCAGACGCCCGGCACGGTCGTCTCGTTCGAGGCCGGCAACACCTCGGGCATCGAGACCGTCGCGCCCGTCGTGGCCGGCTTCTCGTCCCGCGGCCCGGCCCTCGCCGAGGGCAGCGACGTCATCAAGCCCGACGTGGCATCCCCCGGTGTCGGCATCATTGCCGCCGGCCCCAACCCCGCCGACGGCGAGCCGACCTACCGGATGCTCTCGGGCACCTCGATGGCCGCGCCGCACGTGGCGGGCCTCGGCGCGATCTACCTCGGTGCGCACCCGAACGCCTCGCCCGCCGAGGTCAAGAGCGCGCTGATGACGACCGCGACCGACACCCGCAACCTCGACGGCTCGGTCTCGACCGACCCGTGGGCGCAGGGCGCCGGCTTCGTGAACACGCAGTCGATGCTCGACGCGGGCCTCGTCTACGAGAACGGCACGGCCGACTGGTTCGGCTACCTGCGCGGGCTCGGCTACGTGCTGCCCGACTCGTGGGTGGGCACCCCGATGGACCCGAGCGACCTCAACATCGCCTCGATCGCCGTCGGCTCGCTCGCGGGCACGCAGACGGTGACGCGCACGGTGACGGCCCTCGAGGCCGGCTCGTACGCGGTGTCGACGTCCGGCATGTCCGGCATCGACGTCGCGGTGTCGCCGTCCACGCTCGAGTTCACCGAGGCGGGCCAGTCGCTCTCCTACGAGGTGACCTTCACCACGGCCGGCGCTGAGCTCGGCGCGTGGACGTCGGGCTTCCTCACCTGGACCAGCTCGGAGCACACCGTCCGCTCGCCGCTCGCGGTGAAGCCGGTCGCGGTGGCCGCCCCGGAGTGGGTCGAGGGCATGGGCACCGTCGGACAGACTCCCGTCTCGGGCATCTCGGGCATCGACGGCTCGATCCCGCTCGAGGCGAACGGCCTGGCTCCGTTCCAGCTGCTGGGAGCCGACGGCGGCGACGCCGGCGACTACTTCCAGTACGTCGTGGAGATCCCGGAGGGCGAGATCGCGCACTACTTCTCGCTCGACGCCGAGGACGACACGGCCGACCACGACCTGTACGTGCTGCGACTGAACGACGCCGGCACGCCGGTCGAGCAGTTCACGGCTGCGACCGGGTCGGCGGACGAGACGCTGCTGCTGGAGGACCCGCAGGCGGGCACCTACGTGGCGATCGCCGAGGTCTGGGCGACCGGCGAGGCCGGCGCGCCGAGCACCTTCGAGCTCGACCACGTCGCCGTCGGCACGGGCCAGCAGGAGGGCTCGTTCCGCACGGAGCCGACGTCCATCGACGGCACCGTCGGCGGGCACTTCACCTACACGGCCATGTGGAACGGCCTCGACACCAACGCCGAGTACCTCGGCGTGGTGGGCTACGGCGGCACCGACGTGCGCACCTTCGTCCACGTGACGACGGGTGACCTGACGATGCCGACGCCGGAGCGCCTCGAGGGCGACGACCGCTACGAGACCGCGGTCGCGATCTCGCAGCACGGCTTCCCGGAGGGCGCTGACGTCGTGTACGTCGCCAGCGGCCAGAAGTTCCCGGACGGCCTCGCCGCTGCCCCCGCCGCTGCCCGTGAGGGCGGACCGCTGCTGCTGACGCAGGGCGGCGCACTGCCCGACGTCGTGGCCGAGGAGATCGAGCGCCTGTCGCCCGAGCGCATCGTGATCGTGGGCGGCGAGCCCTCGGTCGCGCCCGCGGTCGCCGACGAGCTCGAGGGCCTGGCCGGCACGGTCGACCGCGTGGGCGGTGCGGACCGGTACGAGACGAGCCGCCTGATCGCGCAGTACGCCTTCGAGGAGGGTTCGGCGAACGCGTTCGTCGCGACCGGCCGCAACTACCCCGACGCCCTGTCGGCGGGCGCGGCAGCCGGTTCGATCGACGCTCCGATCCTGCTGGTGGACGGCCTCCGGGACGGCGCGGATGACGCGTCCGTCGCAGAGCTCGACCGCCTCGGCGCGGAGAACGTGTACCTGCTCGGAGACCAGAACTCGATGTCGAACGGCATCGAGCTGGACTTCGACCTGCTGGGTCTCGTCGTCCACCGCTTCGCAGGCTCGGACCGCTACCAGACGGCGGTGCTCGTGAACCAGGAGATGTTCGACGGCCCCGTGCCGGCGATGTACCTGGCCAGCGGGCAGAAGTTCCCGGATGCCCTGAGCGCCTCGGCGCTCGCGGCCGCCGAGGGCTCGCCGCTGTACCTGGCGAAGCCGACCTGCATCAACTCGGCGATCGTGACGGAGAGCCTGCGGCTGGGACAGCCGCCGGTCTTCCTGCTCGGCAGCGAGGCGACCCTGTCGTCCGCCGTCGAGGAGTACGCGATCTGCCCGTAGCAGCGCAGTGAGGGAGGGGGCGGGGACTTCGGTCCTCGCCCCCTTCTCGCTCCGCTAGGATCGCTAGGTCGGCCGTTCGCGGCCGGCTCAGGAGGATTCGCCTAGTGGCCTATGGCGCACGCTTGGAAAGCGTGTTGGGTGCAAGCCCTCGGGGGTTCGAATCCCCCATCCTCCGCCCTGTGATGAGTCGCGACATAGGTCTCACCTGAGTCGCGACATGTGTCACGAAGAGAGAGCCCCTGGCCATCGGCCGG